>NZ_JAWLHP010000063.1:0-15309 GCF_041690275.1 Thioalkalivibrio sp. | reverse complement strand
CCGTCAACGCCGCCGTCAGCGTCGTCTTCCCGTGGTCCACGTGACCAATCGTTCCCACATTCACATGCGTCTTCTTACGCTCAAACTTTTCCTTGGACACGACTCGAACCTCTTGAACTGGTTATCGGGTGGCTGAGGTGGCGATCAGGACGCCTTCTTGATGACCGCCTCGGCGACATTCGCCGGGGCCTCGGCGTATTTCTGGAATTCCATCGAATAGGTCGCGCGACCCTGGGACATCGAGCGCAGCGCGGTGGAGTAGCCGAACATCTCGGACAGCGGCACCTCCGCCCGCAGCAGCTTCTGGCCCGCCACGTCCTCCATGCCCTGGATCAGTCCCCGGCGGCGGTTCAGGTCGCCCATCACATCGCCCATGTAGTCTTCCGGGGTCTCGACCTCGACCTTCATCATCGGCTCCAGGAGCACCGCACCCGCCTTCAGCGCGCCCTCCTTGAAGGCCATGGATCCGGCGATCTTGAAGGCCATCTCCGAGGAGTCGACGTCGTGGTAGGAGCCGTCGAACAGGGTGACCTTCACATCCACCACCGGGAATCCCGCCAGCACGCCGTTCGCGGTCTGCTCCTGGATCCCCTTGTTCACGGCCGGGATGTAGTCCTTCGGCACCACACCGCCGACGATCGCGTTCTCGAAGGCGTAGCCGGTGCCCGACTCCTGCGGCTCGATCCGGATCCACACGTGGCCATACTGGCCGCGCCCGCCCGACTGGCGCACGAACTTGCCTTCCTGCTCCACGGTCTTGCGCACGGTCTCCCGATAGGCGACCTGCGGCTGGCCGATGTTCGCCTCGACCTTGAACTCCCGGCGCAGGCGATCGACGATGATCTCGAGGTGGAGCTCACCCATGCCGGAGATGATGGTCTGACCGGACTCCTCGTCGGTCCGCACGCGGAACGAGGGGTCCTCCTGGGCCAGCTTGTTCAGCGCCAGGCCCATCTTTTCCTGGTCGCTCTTCGTCTTCGGCTCGACGGCGATCGAAATCACCGGCTCGGGGAACTCCATTCGTTCGAGCTCCACCGGCGAGTTGACCGCGCACAGGGTGGTGCCGGTGAAGATGTCCTTCAGGCCCACGCAGGCACCGATGTCGCCCGCCCGCAGTTCCTTGATCTCTTCCCGGTTGTTCGCATGCATCTGCAGAATGCGGCCGATGCGTTCCCGGTTGCCGTTCTGCGTGTTCAGCACGGTGTCGCCCGCGGACAGTACGCCGGAATACACGCGCACGAAGGTCAGGCTGCCGACGAAGGGGTCGGTCATGATCTTGAACGCCAGCGCCGCAAACGGCTCCTCGTCGTCCGCACGGCGCTCGACCACCTCGTCCGTGCCCGCCTTCACACCCTTGATCGCCCTGACCTCTTCCGGCGAGGGGAGGTACTCGATCACCGCGTCGAGCATCGCCTGCACGCCCTTGTTCTTGAACGCGCTGCCGCACAGCATCGGGAAGATCTCCAGCTCGATCGTGCGCTGGCGCAGGCCGACCTTGATCTCTTCCTCGCTGAGTTCGCCCCCCTCGAGGTACTTCTCCATCAGTTCCTCGTTGGCCTCGGCCGCGGCCTCGACCATGTTCTCGCGCCACTTCGCGGCCTCGTCCTGGAGCTCGGCGGGGATCTCGCGGTACTCGAAGGTCGCGCCCCGGTCCTCCTCGTTCCAGTAGACGGCCTTCATCTTCACGAGGTCGATCACGCCCTTGAAGTTCTCTTCGGACCCGATCGGAAGCTGGATCGGCACCGGGTTCGCGTTCAGGCGCTCGCGCATCTGCTCGTAGACGCGGAGGAAGTCCGCGCCGGCGCGGTCCATCTTGTTGACGAAGGCGAGACGGGGGACGGCGTACTTGGTGGCCTGGCGCCAGACGGTCTCGGACTGCGGCTGCACGCCGCCGACCGCGCAGTACACCATGCAGGCCCCGTCGAGCACCCGCATCGAACGCTCCACCTCGATGGTGAAGTCCACGTGCCCAGGCGTGTCGATGATGTTGACCCGGTGCTCGGGGAACTGCTGGCTCATGCCCGACCAGAAACAGGTAGTGGCCGCAGAGGTGATGGTGATGCCCCGCTCCTGCTCCTGCTCCATCCAGTCCATCGCCGCTGCACCGTCGTGCACCTCGCCGATCTTGTGCGAAATCCCGGTGTAGAACAGGACCCGCTCGGTCGTGGTGGTCTTGCCGGCGTCGATGTGCGCGCTGATACCGATATTGCGGTAGCGCCTGATGGGGGTCTTGCGTGCCACTGTCAACCTCTCTCGTTGCTTACCAGCGGAAGTGTGCGAACGCCTTGTTCGCCTCCGCCATGCGATGGGTGTCTTCCCGCTTCTTGACAGCGGAGCCCTTGCTGTCGGACGCATCCATCAACTCGCCCGCGAGCTTCAGGGACATGGAACGCTCGCCCCGCTTGCGCGCCGCGTCGACCAGCCAGCGCATGGCCAGTGCATCCTGGCGCACGCTGCGCACCTCCACCGGCACCTGATAGGTGGCGCCGCCGACGCGCCGGGACTTCACCTCCACCCGCGGGCGAACGTTCTCGAGCGCCTTGTCGAGCACGCCCATACCGTCGCCGCGCTTGCTCTCGATCTGATCGAGCGCGCCGTAGATGACGCCCTCGGCAACCGACTTCTTGCCGTCGCGCATCACGGTGTTGATGAATTTGGCCAGGCGCTCGCTGCCGAACTTCGGGTCGGGGAGAATCTGGCGCTTCGGAGCCTCTGATCTTCTGGACATGGTTGTCTTCCTGAACCGACGGAATTAGGTCTTCTTCGGGCGCTTCGCACCGTATTTCGAGCGGCCCTGGGTGCGCTTCTGCACGCCCTGGGTGTCGAGACTGCCGCGCACGGTGTGATACCGCACGCCCGGCAGGTCCTTCACACGGCCGCCGCGAATCAGGACCACCGAGTGCTCCTGCAGGTTGTGACCTTCGCCGCCGATGTAGCTGCTGACCTCGTAACCGTTGGTCAGGCGCACGCGCGCGACCTTGCGCAGGGCGGAGTTCGGCTTCTTTGGGGTGGTGGTGTAGACACGCGTGCAGACACCCCGCTTCTGCGGTGAACCCTGCAGCGCAGGCACCGCACTCTTCTCCACCTTACGCTTGCGCGGCTTGCGCACCAACTGGTTGATCGTGGCCATGCAACACTTTCTCCTAGCCGAAAAATAACGACAGGCCGATACCACGACCGGCCTGCCGAGGGAGCGGAATTTTAAGGACCGCCCCCACCACTGTCAAGGTAAGTCGCCGTTATTCCGTGCCTTCTCCGGCCTGGCCGTCGCCCTCCGGGAGGGCCGTGCTCTCGGACTCGACATCCTCGCCGGGCACCACGTCGAAGCTTGGCAGCTCGCGCAACCGCTTGCGCCGGCGCTCCCTGTGGTAGGCCAGGCCACTGCCGGCGGGGATCAGGCGTCCGACGATCACGTTCTCCTTCAGACCGCGCAGCTCGTCGCGGGCGCCGCGGGTCGAGGCCTCGGTCAGCACCCGGGTGGTCTCCTGGAAGGAGGCGGCGGAGATGAAGGACTCGGTGACCAGCGAGGCCTTGGTGATGCCGAGAAGCACGCGCTGGTACGTTGCCGGACGCTGATCCGCCTCCAGCTTCTCGTTTTCCTCCATCACACGGGCACGATCGAGCTGATCGCCGGACAGCAGGCGGGTATCGCCCGGGTCGGTGATCGTGACCTTCCGGATCATCTGCCGGAGGATCACCTCGATGTGCTTGTCGTTGATCTTCACGCCCTGCAGCCGGTAGACGTCCTGGATCTCCTGCACGTGGTACTCGGCCAGCACCGTCGCACCCCTCAGGCGCAGGATGTCGTGTGGATCCAGCTCGCCGTCGACGATCACCTCGCCCCGCTCCACGCGCTCGCCCTCGAAGACGTTCACGGTGCGGTACTTCGGGATCAGGGTCTCCTGCGGATCCCCGCTGTCCGGCGTGATCACGACGCGCTGCTTGCCCTTGGTCTCCTTTCCGAACGAGATGGTGCCGGAGATCTCCGCCAGCACCGCCGCGTCCTTCGGCCTGCGCGCCTCGAACAGGTCGGCCACCCGGGGCAGACCACCCGTGATGTCACGGGTCTTCGAGGACTCCAGCGGCAGACGCGCGATCACGTCGCCCACCTCCACCCGGGCGCTGTCCTCCAGGTTGAAGATGGATCCCGCCGGCAGCACGTACTGGGCCGGCATGTCGGTGCCGGGAATGAACAGATCGTTGCCCTCCTCGTCCAGCAGGCGCACCGTCGGGCGCAGATCCCGTCCGGCGGTGCTGCGGCTCTTGAAGTCCATCACCACGTTTGAGGACAGACCGGTGAACTCGTCGGTCTCCTTGCTCACCGTGACGTTCTCGACGAAATCGACCAGCTGCACCTGTCCGGCCACCTCGGTGATGATCGGATGGGTGTGGGGGTCCCAGAGCGCCACTTCCTGTCCGGCAGCGACCGAGTCGCCCTCGTTCACGCTGATGGTGGCCCCGTAGGGCACCTTGTAGCGCTCGCGCTCGCGCCCGGCCTCGTCGATTACGCCCAGTTCGCCGGAGCGCGACACCGCGACCAGGTTCCCGTGCTTGTTCGTGACCGTCTTGATGTTGTGCAGCCGGATCTGCCCGGCGTTCTTCACCTGGATCGCGCTGACCGTCACCGCCCGGCTGGCGGCCCCGCCGATGTGGAAGGTGCGCATCGTCAGCTGGGTGCCCGGCTCGCCGATCGACTGGGCCGCGATCACGCCGACCGCCTCGCCGATGTTCACCAGGTGCCCGCGCGCGAGGTCGCGTCCGTAGCACTTCGCGCAGATGCCCTGACGGGTCTCGCAGGTGATCGCCGAGCGCACGTGGATCTCGTCGACGCCACTGGTATCGAGCAGGTCCACCAGCCGCTCGTCCAGCAGTTCGCCGGCCGGGACCAGCACCTCGCTGCTGCCCGGACGCAGCACGTCCCGGGCCACGGTACGGCCCAGCACGCGCTCGTGCAGGGGTTCGACCACGTCGCCGCCCTCGATGATCGGCTTCATCAGCAGTCCCTGCTCGGTACCGCAATCGTCCTCGGTGACGACCACGTCCTGCGACACGTCCACCAGCCGCCGGGTGAGGTAGCCCGAGTTCGCGGTCTTCAGCGCCGTGTCCGCCAGGCCCTTGCGCGCCCCGTGCGTGGAGATGAAGTACTGCAGGACGTTCAGGCCTTCGCGGAAGTTCGCGGTGATCGGCGTCTCGATGATGGAGCCGTCCGGCTTCGCCATCAGGCCGCGCATGCCGGCCAGCTGCCGGATCTGCGCAGCGGAACCGCGGGCCCCGGAATCGGCCATCATGAAGATGGAGTTGAACGAGGGCTGCGAAACGGTCGCGCCCTCGCGGTCCACGACCTCTTCCTTGCCCAGGTGCTCCATCATCGCCTTCGCCACCTGATCGTTGCAGTGCGACCAGATGTCGACGACCTTGTTGTAGCGTTCGCCCTTGGTCACCAGGCCGGAGCCGTACTGTTCCTCGATCTCCTTCACCTGCTCTTCCGCCTCCTCCAGGATGCCCGCCTTCTCGTCCGGGATCACCATGTCATCGGCACAGAACGAGACGCCGGCGCGGGTCGAGAAACGGAAGCCCATGTACATCAGCTGGTCCGCGAACACCACGGTGTCCTTCAGGCCCAGGCGGCGGTAGCAGGCGTTGATCAGCTGCGAGATCGCCTTCTTGCTCAGCTCGCGGTCGATCAGGCGAAACGGCAGGCCCACGGGCAGGATGCCCGAGAGGATGGCCCGGCCGACCGTGGTGTCGACCCGGCGGCGCTTCGGCTCGGGGCCCTCCTCCGCCTCGGCATCCTGGTCAACGATGCGCACGCTGATCTGCGCGTGCAGTTCCACGAGTCCGTTCTCGTAGGCGCGGTGGACCTCATCGACGTCGGCAAAGACCATGCCCTCGCCGCGGGCGTTGACCCGGGATCGGGACAGGTAATACAGGCCGAGCACGATGTCCTGGGAGGGCACGATGATCGGCTCGCCGTTCGCCGGCGAGAGGACATTGTTCGAGGACATCATCAGGGTGCGCGCCTCGAGCTGAGCCTCCAGCGACAGGGGCACGTGCACCGCCATCTGGTCGCCGTCGAAGTCCGCGTTGAACGCCGCACAGACCAGCGGGTGCAACTGGATCGCCTTGCCCTCGATCAACACCGGCTCGAAGCCCTGGATGCCCAGACGGTGCAGGGTCGGCGCGCGGTTCAGCAGCACCGGGTGCTCGCGGATCACCTCCTCGAGGATGTCCCAGACCTCCGGTCCCTCCTTCTCCACGGCCTTCTTCGCCGCCTTGATGGTGGTGGCCAGTCCGCGGCGCTGCAGCTTGCCGAAGATGAAGGGCTTGAACAGCTCCAGGGCCATGCGCTTGGGGAGACCGCACTGATGCAGGCGCAGCGTCGGGCCGACCACGATCACCGACCGGCCGGAGTAGTCCACGCGCTTGCCGAGCAGGTTCTGGCGGAAGCGTCCCTGCTTGCCCTTGATCATGTCCGCCAGAGACTTCAGCGGCCGCTTGTTGGTGCCCGTGATCGCACGGCCGCGGCGGCCGTTGTCGAGCAGCGCATCCACGGACTCCTGCAGCATGCGCTTCTCGTTGCGCACGATGATGTCCGGCGCACTCAGTTCGAGCAGCCGGCGCAGGCGGTTGTTGCGGTTGATCACCCGCCGGTAGAGGTCGTTGAGGTCGGAGGTCGCGAAGCGTCCGCCGTCCAGCGGCACCAGCGGCCGCAGATCCGGCGGCAGCACCGGCAGCACCGACATGATCATCCACTCCGGGCGGTTGCCGGAATCAAGGAAGGACTCGACCAGCTTCAACCGCTTGCCCAGCCGCTTGATCTTGGTCTCGGAGCCGGTCTCCGCGAGTTCATCGCGCAGGCGCGCCGCTTCGGTCTGCAGATCGATGTTCTTCAGCAGCTCCAGCACGGCCTCCGCGCCCATCAGCGCGGTGAACTCGTCGCCGTGTTCCTCGATGGCCTCGAGGTACTCCTCGTCGGACAGCAGCTTGCCGCGTTCGAGGGTGGTGAAGCCCGGATCGACGACGATGAAGGACTCGAAGTAGAGCACCTTCTCGATGTCCTTCAGGGTCATGTCCAGCAACAGGCCGATGCGCGAGGGCAGGCTCTTCAGGAACCAGATGTGCGCGACCGGCGAAGCGAGGTCGATGTGACCCATGCGCTCGCGCCGGACCTTGGTCTGGGTCACCTCGACGCCGCACTTCTCGCAGACCACACCGCGGTGCTTCAGTCGCTTGTACTTGCCGCAAAGGCACTCGTAGTCCTTCACCGGCCCGAAGATCTTTGCGCAGAACAGGCCGTCACGCTCGGGCTTGAAGGTGCGGTAATTGATGGTCTCCGGCTTCTTCACCTCGCCGTAGGACCACGTGCGGATCTGGTCGGGCGAGGCCAGACCGATCCGGATCGCGTCAAACTCTTCCGGCTGTGTCTGCTGCTTGAACAGATTGAGGAGGTCTTTCATTCGCTTGCCTCGCAAAAAGGTCTTGCCGGGGTGCCACTGCACCCCGGAATGTGCGTCTGCTGGCAGATCAATCCTGTTCCAGCTCGATGTTGATTCCCAGCGCGCGGATCTCCTTCATCAGCACGTTGAAGGACTCCGGCACGTTCGCCTCCATGAAGTGCTCGCCGTCGACGATGTTCTTGTACATCTTGTTGCGCCCCTGCACGTCATCCGCCTTCACTGTCAGCATCTCCTGGAGCGTATAGGCGGCGCCGTAGGCCTCCAGCGCCCAGACCTCCATCTCGCCGAAGCGCTGGCCGCCGAACTGGGCCTTGCCGCCCAGCGGCTGCTGGGTCACCAGCGAGTACGGACCGGTGGAGCGCGCGTGCATCTTGTCGTCGACCAGGTGGTTGAGCTTCAGCATGTGCATGTAGCCGACAGTCACCGGACGGTCGAAGGTATCGCCGGTACGCCCGTCGAACAGGGTCGCCTGTCCGGTCTCCGGCAGGTCCGCCAGGCGCAGCAGGGCCTTGATCTCGTCCTCGTTGGCACCGTCGAAGACCGGGGTGGCCATCGGCACGCCCGCGCGCAGGTTGCCGCACAGCGCCAGGACCTCGGCATCCGTCAGCGAGCCGACGTCGACCTTGCGCTCGCCCTGGCCGTAGATCTGCTCCAGCAGTCCGCGCAGCCGATGGATCTCGACCTGCGCATCCAGCATGCGCGCGATCTTCTGCCCCAGTCCCTTGGCCGCCCAGCCCAGATGCACCTCGAGCACCTGCCCGACGTTCATCCGCGACGGCACGCCGAGCGGGTTCAGCACGACATCGACCGGCGACCCATCCTCCAGGAAGGGCATGTCCTCCTCCGGCACGATCATCGAGATCACGCCCTTGTTGCCGTGGCGCCCCGCCATCTTGTCGCCGGGCTGCATGCGCCGCTTCACCGCGACGTAGACCTTCACCATCTTCTGCACACCGGGCGGCAGGTCGTCGCCCGCGGCCAGCTTGGCCTTCTTGTGCTCGAAACGGCGTTCGAAGGCCTCTGCCTGCTCCTTCAGCTGACGACCGAGGTCCTCGAGCTGCGCATTCACGTCATCGTCGCGCAGCCGGATCTCGAACCAGTGGTCCCGCGACACTCCCGACAGGTACTTCTTCGTGACCTTGGAACCGTCACCGAGCCCTTCCGGGCCGCCGGCCGCGACCTTGTTCAACAGCAGACGCTCGACGCGGGCGTAGATGTCCTCCTCGTAGATGCGCTGCTGGTCGCGCAGGTCCTTGCGCACGCCGGCGAGGTCCGATTCCTCGATCGACCGGGCGCGGGCATCCTTCTCCACGCCATCCCGCGTGAACACGCGCACATCGATCACCGTGCCCTCGATGCCGGAAGACACGCGCAGCGAGGTGTCCTTCACGTCGGAGGCCTTCTCGCCGAAGATCGCGCGCAGCAGCTTCTCCTCCGGGGTCAGCTGGGTCTCGCCCTTGGGCGTGACCTTGCCGACCAGGATGTCCCCGGGACGGACCTCGGCACCCACGTAGACGATACCGGACTCGTCCAGCTTCGCGAGCAGGGATTCGGAGACATTCGGGATGTCCGCGGTGATCTCTTCCTGGCCCAGCTTGGTGTCGCGGGCGACGCAGTTCAGCTCCTCGATGTGGATCGTCGTGAAGCGGTCGTCCTGCACCACGCGCTCGGAGATCAGGATCGAGTCCTCGAAGTTGTAGCCGTTCCAGGGCATGAAGGCGACCATCATGTTCTGGCCCAGTGCGAGTTCCCCCATGTCGGTGGAGGAGCCGTCCGCGAGGACGTCGCCGCGGGCGATCACGTCGCCGACCTTCACCAGCGGCCGCTGGTTGATGCAGGTGTTCTGGTTGGACCGCGCGTACTTGGTCAGGTTGTAGATGTCCACGCCCGGTTCGCCCGCAGCGGTCTCGTCGTCGTTCACGCGCACCACGATGCGCGCGGCGTCCACGGAATCGACCGCCCCGCCGCGGGTGGCGACGATGGAGGAGCCGGAGTCGATCGCAACGGTGCGCTCGATGCCGGTTCCGACCAGCGGCTTCTCCGCCCGCAGGCAGGGCACCGCCTGGCGCTGCATGTTGGAGCCCATCAGCGCCCGGTTGGCATCGTCGTGCTCCAGGAACGGCACCAGCGCCGCGGCCACCGACACGATCTGCTTCGGAGACACGTCCATGAACTCGATCTTGTCCGGGGTCGAGATCGTGAACTCGTTCTGGTGGCGGCAGGAGACGAGGTCGTCGGTCAGCCGGCCGTCCTCGTCCATCGCGGCGTTCGCCTGCGCGATCACGTACTGACTCTCCTCGATCGCCGAGAGGTAGACGATCTCGTCGCTGACCCTGCCGTCCTCGACCTTGCGGTACGGGGTCTCCAGGAAGCCGTAGCGATTGGCGCGGGCATAGACCGCCAGCGAGTTGATCAGGCCGATGTTCGGACCTTCCGGCGTCTCGATCGGGCAGACGCGGCCGTAGTGGGTCGGGTGCACGTCGCGCACCTCGAAGCCGGCGCGCTCGCGGGTCAGGCCGCCCGGCCCGAGGGCCGAGATGCGCCGCTTGTGGGTCACCTCGGACAGCGGGTTGTTCTGATCCATGAACTGCGACAGCTGCGAGGACCCGAAGAATTCCTTCACGGCCGCGGCCACCGGCTTCGCGTTGATCAGTTCCTGCGGCATCAGACCCTCGCTCTCGGCGACGGTCAGGCGCTCCTTCACCGCCCGCTCCACGCGGACGAGGCCGAGGCGGAACTGGTTCTCCGCCATCTCGCCGACGCTGCGGATACGGCGGTTGCCCAGGTGGTCGATGTCGTCGGTGCTGCCGATCCCGTTGCGCAGGTCGATCAACACCTTCAGCACCGCGAGGATGTCGTCGGGCGAGAGCACGCCGGGACCCTCGTCGGTGTCGCGTCCGACCCGGCGATTGAATTTCATCCGGCCGACGGCCGAGAGGTCGTAGCGGTCCTCGGAGAAGAACAGGTTGCCGAACAGGTTCTCGGCGGCATCCTTGGTCGGCGGCTCGCCGGGGCGCATCACGCGGTAGATCTCGACCTGCGCCTCCAGCTGGGTGCGGGTCTGATCGAGACGCAGCGTGTCCGACATGAACGGGCCGCGGTCGTAGTCGTTGGTGTAGATGATGTCGAAGGTCACCACACCCACGTCGCGCAGCTTGTCCAGCAGGGGCTCGGCGATCACCGCGTTGGCCTCCGCGATCACCTCGCCGGTCTCCTCGTCGACGATGCCGCGGGCGAGCGTGCGACCGACGAGGTAGTCGTCGGGCACGGTCAGGGAGGTGATGCCGGCCTTCTCGATCTCGCGGATGTGCCGCGGCGTGATGCGGCGGCCGGCCTCGACGATCACGCGATCGCCGTCAGCGATGTCCACGGCCGCGTTCTCGCCCCGCAGGCGGTCGGGGATCAGTTCCAGCTCGGCGCCGCTGTCCAGCAGGCGAACCGCGCTGAAGTCGAAGAAGGTCGCGAGGATCTCCTCGGTATCCATGCCCAGCGCGCGCAGCAGCACGGTCGCCGGCAGCTTGCGGCGACGGTCGATGCGCACGAACACCGCGTCCTTCGCATCGAACTCGAAGTCCAGCCAGGAACCGCGATAGGGGATGATGCGCGCGTTGAACAGCAGCTTCTGGGAACTGTGGGTCTTGCCCTTGTCATGGTCGAAGAACACGCCGGGAGACCGGTGCAGCTGGGACACGATCACCCGCTCGGTCCCGTTGATCACGAAGGTCCCGTTCTCGGTCATCAGGGGCAGTTCGCCCATGTAGACCTCCTGCTCCTTGACCTCCTTCACCACGGTGGTACCCGCCGGGGCCTCCTTGTCGTGGATCACCAGGCGCAGCATCACCCGCAGTGGCGCCGCGTAGGTCACGCCGCGGATCTGGCACTCCTTCACGTCGAACAGGGGTTCGCCCAGCCGATAGGAGACGTATTGCAGCTGCACGTGTCCGGAATAGCTGACGATCGGAAACACCGACTGAAACGCCGCATGCAGCCCCGTCGCCTCGCGCTGTTCGGCAGCGAGGTCGGCCTGCAGGAAGTTCCGGTAGGACGCAAGCTGCGTTTCCAGCAGGTAGGGGACGCCGAGAATCTGGGGGCGTTTGCCGAAATCCTTGCGGATTCGCTTTTTTTCGGTATAACTGAGGGCCATGGGTTACCTCGACAGCAACTGGGGTAATCGGGTGGCGCGGCCACGCCACCACGGGCCGGGACTGACGGACTTCCGCCCGCCAGCCCCGGGGTTCCGTGCTAGCTCACGAAACAACTGACAGAAACGCCTTACTTCAACTCGACCGTAGCACCGGCCTCTTCCAGTTCCTTCTTCATCTTCTCGGCCTCGTCCTTGGTCGCCGATTCCTTCACGGTCGCCGGCACGCCCTCGACCATGTCCTTGGCCTCCTTCAGGCCCAGACCGGTCAACGCCCGCACGACCTTGATCACGCCAACCTTGTTGGAGCCGAAGCTGCTCATCACGACGTTGAACTCGTCCTTGGCCTCCTCCGCCTCGGCTTCACCGCCGGCGGCGGCGGCCGGCGCAGCGGCCACCGCGGCGGCTGCGGACACACCGAACTTCTCTTCCATCGCGCTGATCAGGTCAACGATCTCGAGCACGGTCATGTTGCCGATCGTTTCCAGGATTTCCTCTTTCGAAACTGCCATCTTGATTCTCCTAGTGGGCTACCGCCCGTCTATTCAGGAATGTTTCAGGCGGCTGCCTGCTTTTGATCACGGATCGCTGCCACGGTGCGCACCATCTTGCCCGGTACCTCGTTGAGGGTGCGGGCGAACTTGTCGAGCGGTGCCCTCATCACGGCCATCAGCTGACTGATGGCCTCGTCGCGGGTGGGCAGCTCGGCGAGCCGATCGAGATCGGCCACGCCCAGCAGTTGACCCCCGAAGGAGACCAGCTTGACCTGCAGCCTGTCGTGGGTCTTCGCGAAGCCCTTCATCAGCCGCGCGGCCGCACCGGGATCCTCCTCGCTGAATGCCAGCAGCAGCGGGCCGACGAAGCCCTCCTGCATGCACTCGAAGTCGGTTCCCTCGACCGCGCGCCGGGCCAGGGTATTCTTCACGACCCGCAGGTAGACCCCGGAAGACCGCGCCTGACTGCGCAGTTCGGTCATCTGGGCTACCGACAGACCTCGATATTCCGCTGCAACGGCGGAATGCGCCGAGGCGGCAACCGCGGCCACTTCCGAGACAACCACCTTCTTGTCGTCGAGATTCATAGCCACGTTGTCTTTCCTCCATTGTGATCGCCGGTGTCCGGCGACCGTTGCAGACCGGGTCGACTGCCCCCGGGGCTTCCTGGTGCTTCCCGCCGCAGGACATTCCTGAATCGGGCTGACACCATCTGCGCAGGCTGGGTTTTTAAGCGGCTTGCCGCGCCTGCGGTCTTGGACGGTCCGCCGCCGGATGGCGGCGTCCTACCCAAATCAAGGTACTTCAGAGCTTCAGGGTCGCCGGATCCACCGGCAGGCCCGGACCCATCGTGGACGAGACCGTGACGCGCCGGACGTACACACCCTTGGACGTGGACGGCTTCAGCTTCATCAGGTCGGCCAGCAGCGCGTTCAGGTTCTCGGTCAGCGCGTCGCTGGCAAAGTCGATCGCGCCGATCGAGCAGTGGATGATGCCGGCCTTGTCGGTGCGGTAGCGGACCTGACCGCCCTTCGCGTTCTTCACCGCGGTGGCGACGTCCGGGGTCACGGTGCCGACCTTGGGGTTCGGCATCAGTCCGCGCGGACCGAGGATCTGGCCAAGCTGACCCACCACGCGCATCGCGTCCGGCGACGCGACCACCACGTCGAAGTTCAGCTCTCCGGCCCGGACCTGCTCCGCGAGGTCCTCCATGCCGACCACATCGGCTCCGGCCTCCCGGGCCGCGTCGGCATTCGCTCCCTGCGTGAACACCGCCACCCGCACGGTCTTGCCGGTTCCGTTGGGCAGCACCGTGGAGCCCCGCACCACCTGGTCCGACTTGCGCGGATCGACACCGAGGTTCACCGATGCATCCACCGACTCGCGGAACTTCACCGCGGACAGGTCGCGCAACAGGTCGAAGGCCTCGGCGGCGGGATAGGTCTCGCCCGGACGGACCTTTTCGCGGATCGCGCGGGCACGCTTCGAGATCTTCGCCATCTCAGAGACCCTCCACTTGCAGGCCCATGCTGCGGGCGCTTCCGGCAATGGTGCGCACCGCGGAATCCAGGTCGGCCGCGGTCAGGTCGGGCTCCTTCGCCCGCGCGATCTCCTCGAGCTGGTCGCGGGTGACGGTACCCACCTTCTTGGTGTTCGGCGTGCCCGACCCGCTGGTGACTCCGGCGGCCTTCTTCAGGAGCACCGACGCCGGTGGCGTCTTGGTGACAAAGGTGAAACTGCGGTCCGCGTAGACGGTGATCACCACCGGAATCGGGAGCCCCGGCTCCATGCTCTGCGTGGCCGCGTTGAAGGCCTTGCAGAATTCCATGATGTTGACGCCCCGCTGGCCCAGTGCCGGACCCACGGGCGGGCTCGGGTTGGCCTTGCCGGCCGGGACCTGCAGCTTGATGTATGCGGTAATCTTCTTGGCCATTTCCTCTCCTTCGGGTGCAGGCGCCTCGCGGCTCCCCGAACCGGTTCAACACGCGGCCGGTGCCGCGTCAGGATTTCTCGACTTGATGGAACTCGAGTTCCACGGGCGTCGAGCGCCCGAAAATCTGGACGGCCACCAGCAGGCGGCTCTTGTCGTAGTTGACCTCTTCAACCACGCCACTGAAGTCATTGAACGGGCCTTCCACGACGCGCACCATCTCGCCGACCTCGAACAGTACCTTCGGCCTCGGTTTCTCCGCGCCCTCCTGCATGCGCTGCAGGATCGCGTCCGCCTCCTTGTCGCTGATCGGCGCGGGCCTGTCCGCCGAGCCGCCGATGAAGCCGAGAACACGCGGCACCGCCTTGACCAGGTGCCAGGCCTCGTCATTCAGGTCCATCTGCACCAGCACATAGCCGGGGAAGAACTTGCGCTCGCTCTTCCGCTTCTGGCCGTCCTTCATCTCGACGACCTCTTCCGTGGGCACCAGGATCTCTCCAAAGTGATCCTGCATCCCGTAGCGCTCGATCCGCTCCTCGAGGGATCGCTTTACCTGTCCCTCGAAGCCCGAAAAGGCCTGAACCACATACCAGCGCAGTGCCATGCCCGTCCTCCGGTCAACCAATGAACTGCCGGATAATCCATCCCAGCAGCGTGTCGAGCAACCAGAGAAAGATCCCGACCAGGATCACCACACCGATCACGATCAGTGTGGTCTGAGTGGTCTCGACCCGGGTCGGCCAGACCATCTTGCGGACTTCCGTGCGCGCGTTGCCCATGAAGCCGGCGAGCTGGCGGCCCTTGGAGGTCGTCATCGCGACACCGACGGCGACGCCGACGATGGCGAGCAGGCCGAGCACCCGTACCAGCATGGATTCGGCCGCGAAGTAGTAGAAACCCATCACGCCCGCGATCAGCAGCGCGATCGCCGCGAAGAGCTTGACCGTGTCAAGCCCGCCTCCAGTCTGTTCCGTACGTTCACTCATGAAATAATCACCTGAAGCCCGCTGCCACTGGGAAGGTGGCAGGCCAGGAGGGACTCGAACCCCCAACCTGCGGTTTTGGAGACCGCTGCTCTGCCAATTGAGCTACTGGCCTGTGGCTGTACTTCCTAAAAGTAACGCGGGAGACGGCAACAGCCGCCCCCCGCGGTGACATGGTCTCAGGAGTGTATCACCGGATAGTGTATCACTCGATGATCTTGGAGACGACGCCGGCGCCGACGGTGCGGCCGCCCTCGCGAATCGCGAAGCGCAGACCGTCCTCCATCGCGATCGGACTGATCAG
>NZ_JAWLHP010000062.1:12928-16798 GCF_041690275.1 Thioalkalivibrio sp. | reverse complement strand
ATGCTCTGCGACACGCCGCAGATGTTGGAGATGGTCGCGGTGGGCGCGATGGCCATGGTGTTGGAGTTGCGCATGCCGACGCTCTGCACCCGCTCGCGCAGGGCGTCCCAGTCCAGGGTGCGGCTGGTGTCCTGCTGCAGGTACTGACCGCGCGCCTCCCCGAGCCGGTCGATCGAGTCGATCGGCAGGATGCCCTGGCTCCACAGCGAGCCCTCGTAGGTCGCGTAGCGGCCGCGCTCCTCGGCGAGCCGCGTGGAGGCCTGAATCGCGAAGTAGGAGACCGCCTCCATCGAGGTATCGGCAAAGGCCACCGCGTCCTCGCTCGCATAGGGCAGGCGCATCGCGTAGAGCGCGTCCTGGAAGCCCATGATGCCGAGGCCCACCGGGCGGTGGCGCAGGTTGGAGCGCCGCGCCTGCGGCACGCTGTAGTAGTTGTAGTCGATCACGTTGTCGAGCATGCGCATCGCGGTGGTCACGGTGCGCTCGAGCTTGGGCAGATCCAGCGCGCCATCCGTCACGTGCGCGGCCAGGTTCACCGAACCCAGGTTGCAGACGGCAATCTCGTCATCCGAGGTGTTCAGGGTAATCTCGGTGCACAGATTGGAGCTGTGCACCACGCCGACGTGGCTCTGCGGGCTGCGCAGGTTGCAGGGGTCCTTGAAGGTCATCCAGGGATGCCCGGTCTCGAACAGCATCCCGAGCATCTTGCGCCAGAGATCCACGGCCCGGATCTTCTTGAAGACCTTGATCTCGCCGCGCGCGGCCTTCTCCTCGTACTCGGCGTAGCGCTTCGCGAAGGCCTCGCCGACCAGGTCGTGCAGGTCCCCGGTCTCACTCGGCGAGAACAGCGTCCACTCGCCCTCCTCCACCACCCGCTGCATGAACAGGTCGGGGATCCAGTTCGCGGTGTTCATGTCGTGCGTGCGCCGGCGATCGTCGCCGGTGTTCTTGCGCAGCTCGATGAATTCCTCGACATCGATGTGCCAGGTCTCGAGGTAGGCGCAGACCGCGCCCTTCCTCTTACCTCCTTGATTGACCGCGACCGCGGTGTCGTTCGCGACCTTCAGGAACGGCACGACGCCCTGGCTCTTGCCGTTGGTGCCCTTGATGTGGGCGCCCATGCCGCGCACGCGGGTCCAGTCGTTGCCGAGGCCACCGGCGAATTTCGACAGCAGGGCGTTGTCCTTGATCGCGCCGAAGATGCCGTCGAGGTCGTCGGGCACGCTGGTGAGATAGCACGAGGAGAGCTGCGGGCGCAGGGTGCCCGAGTTGAACAGCGTCGGCGTCGAGCTCATGAAGTCGAAGGAGCTCAGCAGTTCGTAGAACTCGATCGCGCGGGCCTCGCGGTCGACCTCGTTGATCGCCAGCCCCATCGCCACGCGCATGAAGAAGGCCTGCGGCAGTTCGAAGCGGGTGCCGCCGGAGTGGATGAAGTAGCGGTCATACAGGGTCTGCAGCCCGAGGTAGGTGAACTGCAGGTCGCGCTCGGGCCTCAGCGCCTTGCCGAGGACGTCGAGGTCGTAGCGGGTGAGTTCGGAATCGACCAGTTCCAGTTGCGACGCGCGCTTGATGTAGGCCTGGAAGTACTCGGGGTAGCGCTCGCCCATCTCGGCCTGGGTGGCCTCCTGCGGCAGCCCGGCGAGGAAGGTCAGGGCCTCGCGGCGCAGGTTGTCCATCAGCAGGCGCGCGGTGACCTGCGAGTAGTTCGGCTCCTGCTCGATCTGCACCCGCGCGGCCATCACCAGCGCGGTGCCGACGTCCTTCTCGGCGACGCCGTCGAAGAGATTGCGCCGGGCCTCGGCGAGCACGCGCGCACCGTCCACCTCGTCCAGACCGCGGCAGGCCTCCTCGACCACCGCCGCCATGCGCGCCTCGTCCAGCGGGGTACGCGTACCGTCCGCGCGCACCACGTGCAGGACCGTGTCCGCCGCGGCAGCCGCCGGCCTCTTCTTCGCGGCCTCGGCCGCCCGCTTTTCGGACTGCTTCTCCCGATACAGCACGTAGGCCCGCGCGACCTTGTGGTGGCCGCCGCGCATCAGCGCCAGTTCCACCTGATCCTGGATGTCCTCGATATGCACGGTGATCGAGCCGTTGCCAGCGCGCCGGAACAGGTTCTCGCTCACCTGCCCGGACAGCTCCTGCACGATGTCGTGGATGCGCCGGCTGGCCGCCGCGTTGCCGCCCTCCACCGCGAGGAAGGCCTTGGTGATCGCGACCGCGATCTTCGAGTCGTCGAAGCCGGTGACCTTGCCGTTGCGGCGGATCACCTGGTGCTGTCCCGGCGAAGTCGCCAGGATCTCCGCGCCGGGCTCCGCGGATTCGCTGGCTGGCGCCTGCCGGAGGTCGTGCTGAGCTGGTGGAGTAAGGGGCTGGGCGTCGCTGTGCATGAGAACCTCGTCCTGTACCGGTGGCTACGGCGACCTACTATAGGACGTGTTTCCGAGGTTTCCTAGACACAATATCTTGTGTCTATGCTGTGCAGACCGGGTGGGGAAACTGTGGAAAAGCTGGGTGCCGAACGGCCAAGGCCTTGCGGCGACTGGCCTGGAAGAACGGGACCGCCCGGAGAATATCCGAGCGCCCTAGTGGCCTATTTTTTTTTAATGAGTCCTGATGAAAATTTTTTATAGACCGAGTTCCGGAATATGCTTAAACAGCAGGATTCAAACGCCGTAGGAGCGGCTTCCAGCCGCGATGGGCCTCGTCACCTGGCACAGCGCCTGATCGCGCTGGCGCAGTGCCTGATCGCGGCTGGCGCAGTGCCTGATCGCGGCTGGCGCAGCGCCTGATCGCGGCTGGCGCAGCCCCTGATCGCGGCTGCCACAGCGCTTGATCGCGGCTGGAAGCCGCTCCCACGGCAGTCCTGCCGTGTAGGGCCCGCCCCGACGGCCGCCGTGGGAGGCGAACCCGCTCGGCGACTCCGGCGCGGGAAAACGCGCCTACAGCTCGCGCAGGTCGACGAAGCCTCCGGTGGGCACGGCGCGCAGCCGTTCGAGGGCATCGAGGATCCGCTGCGCCGCGGTATCGTTGTCGGGCATCGCTTCCGTCCCCCGGGCGTCCTGCAGACGCTTAAGCGCCGGAAAACGCTCGGTGTCCACCTTCCCGGAGATGAACTCCTGCATCTCGGTGTCGATCAGCCCCGGGGCCAGGCTGTGCGTCGGCGTCTGCGGAAATTCGTGGGCGTACAGCTGCACGAACATGTTCAGGGCCGCCTTCGAGATCGAGTAGCCGCTCCAGCCGAAGTTGCCGGAGACGGAGGCGCCCGAGGAGATCGCAACGATCTGGCCCACCGCGATACCGCTGGCCAGCAGGTGGTCCAGGATCGGCTTGTTCGCCCACACGTTCACGTCCATCAGCCGCCGGAGTTCGCCGATGTCCGCCTCCTGCATGCTCTGGATGTTGCCGAGCAGGCCCGCGTTCAGCACCACCAGGTCCAGCCGTTCGACACCCTCCAGCAGTCGCGCCATCGCCGGCTCGATGGCCTCGTAGTCGGCCAGGTCCACGCGCACGTCGCCGGCGATGGGCTCCGGACAGCCGCTGCGGCTCAGCCCGTAGACGGCGGCTTCCTGACGCATCAGCACCCGGCTCAGGCCGAGACCCAGTCCACGGGAATTGCCGGTCACCAGGGCACTGCGAATGGGCTTGGCGGACATGGCGGTTCCTCCTGCAAGATGGTTGGTGTGTCAGGCCGCACGGTGGGCCCGCTGCGCTTGGCCCACCCTACCCTTCCCTCATGCCCCGCGGGACCTCGTAGACCTCGTAGGGTGGGCAAAACGAAGTGTGCCCACCAGTCACCGCCCGGGCTTTTCCTCATGCCTCGCGGGACCTCGTAGGGTGGGCAAAACGAAGTGTGCCCACCAGTCACCACCC
>NZ_JAWLHP010000062.1:0-12828 GCF_041690275.1 Thioalkalivibrio sp. | reverse complement strand
CCCGGGCTTTTCCTCATGCCTCGCGGGACCTCGTAGGGTGGGCAAAACGAAGTGTGCCCACCAGTCACCACCCAGGCCGCACGGTGGGCCCGCTGCGCTTGGCCCACCCTACCTTTTCCTCGTGGTCCGGCGATCCGGGATCCGGATCGCCGAGGCGGCTTCCTCAATCCAGCACGAGGCCGATGGTCAGCATCATGATAAAGCCCAGCAGGACCCCGAAGGTCGCCTTGCCCTCGTGACCGCAGCGGTGCGACTCCGGAATGATCTCGTGACTGATCACGAACAGCATCGCGCCGGCCGCGAAGGCCAGCCCCCAGGGCAGCAGCATCTCCATCAGCGTGACCGCTCCCGCCCCGATCAGCCCGCCCAGCGGCTGCACCAGTCCGGTGAGCAGTGTCACCCCGAGGGCGGCCAGTCGGCTGTATCCGAGTGACAGCAGGGCCACCGCCACCACCAGACCCTCGGGCATGTTCTGCAGGCCGATCCCGATCGCCAGCGCCACCCCGTCGCTCAGGTCCTCTCCGCCGAAGCCGACCCCGACGGCCAGCCCCTCCGGCAGGTTGTGCAGCCCGATGGCGAATATGAACAGCCACACCCGGAGGATCTTCTGCGGATCCGCTCCGCTCTGCGGTCCGGTCACGAAGTGCTCGTGCGGCACCAGGCGGTGCAGCGCCAGCATCAGGACGCCGCCCAGGGCAATCCCGATGCCGACCACCAGTGCGGCCGCCCAGGCGCTGCCGAAGTCCGCCTCCGCGATGCTGGCCGCCGGGAGCACGAGCTCGAAGGCGGTGGCGGCGAACATCACGCCGGCGCCGAAGCCCATCAGCGAGTCCTCCAGCTCGCGCGACAGGCGGCGCATGACGAAGATCGGGATCGCGCCGACGCCGGTGAACATGCCGGCCACGAAGCTTGCCAGGATCCCGAGCTGCAGAGTACCCAGGCCTTCGAGCCACACCCGCATCAGCGGCCACAGTGCCGCCACGCCCGCGACGAAGAGTCCGAGCGCCAGCACGGCCAGGATCGGACCCGGACGGAGCATGCCGGACGCCGGGGACTCTTCGGATTGCATCATCGCTCCTGCAGCTCGAGGTCAGCCTCGATTCGAGTGTAACGCCGGCACCGGTATATGCCACCCTGCTGAGGGGCCCCTCCCCACCCCCTTTCCCGCCATCGGGGCGAGGGCCTCTCCGTGTGCGCGGATGGGGGGCCCTGCGGCCGAAAACGGCTCGACCAGGGGCCCGGGTGCAGCACAGCCCTTCTCAGCGGATCGCTGATCCGTTATACAGGGCACGAGTGGCACGAAGGAGCGGATCACGATGGCGCAGCAAGCGCGCTTCCACGACAGCGGGCACGGAAACGACGGACCCTTCGCGCCATCGCGATCGGGCGCGGCGCGGTTGGCGGCTGACCCGCCGCGGGTCCGGAGGGCCTCGCGGCTCACGGCGGGGGCCAACCCGGGGAGGTGCCCGTGAAGAACCAGCGCCCCGGGGGCCGGCTTCGGGATCCGTTCGACGCGCCCGCGAATGCGCCGGATCCCGGCGCGATCCAGGCACTGGTGCAGGCCGCGCTCAAGGAAGACCTGGGAAACGGCGATCTCTCGGCGACCCTTGTACCCGCGGAGCAGAAGGCGCGGGCAGAGCTGCACCTGCGGGAACCGGCGGTGCTCTGCGGCCAGGCCTGGTTCAACGCCTGCTTCCGGGCCCTCGCCCCGGGCGTGCAGGTCGTGTGGCTGGTGGAGGAATGTGCCCGGGTCGGGACGCCGGGGATCGTTGCCGAGGTCACCGGACCCGCCCGCGGCATCCTCTCGGCCGAGCGCAGCGCCCTGAACCTGCTGCAGACGCTCTGCGGCACCGCCACCGAGACCGCACGCCTGGTCCGTCTGCTGAGCGGTGGACGAACCCGGCTTCTCGATACCCGCAAGACCCTCCCCGGTCTGCGCGTCGCGCAGAAGTACGCGGTCCGCTGCGGCGGCGGCTACAACCACCGGATGGGCCTGTGGGACGCGGTGCTGGTGAAGGAAAACCACATTCTCGCCTGCGGCTCGATCCAGGTCGCGGTGGACCGGGCGCGCAAGATGGGCAAGGGCCGCTGGATCGAGGTCGAGGCGGAGGATCTCGACGAGGTCTCGCAGGCGCTGGACGCGGGCGCGGATGTGGTGATGCTCGACGACTTCGCACTGGAAGACCTGCGCGAGGCGGTGGAACGCATCCGCGGCCGCGCGATCTCCGAGGCCTCGGGCAACATCACCGAGGCGATGCTCCCCGAGATTGCCGGAACCGGCGTGGACTACGTCTCGATGGGCGGGCTCACCAAGCACCTGCGCGCGATCGACCTGTCGCTTCGCTTCACCTGACCGCGCACAAGCGCACAGCGCAAGCGATGATCCGGCCATCCCCATGGGGTGGGCCCGCTGCGCTTGGCCCACCCTACAGTGACTACCACCACTTCTCGTACTTGAGCTGCTGCTCGGGGATGCCCCACTGGGTCAGCAGCTCGGTCATGTCCTCGATGAATTCGCGCGAGCCGCAGTAGTAGTAGAGGGCCTCGCGCGACAGATTCAGCGACTCGAGCAGCGGGTGGCTGATCCGGCCGGTGTGCCCGCGCCAGTCCTCGGCCTCGCGGGTGACCGTCAAGGTCACGTCGATGTTCGGCGCCTCGCCCAGCACCGCGAGCTCGTCCGGGAACAGGACCTCGCGCTGGGCGGCCACGCTGTAGACCAGGTGCGCGTGCACATCGGGCGCCTCGCGGTGGATCAGACGCAGAATGCTGATCAGCGGGGTGACCCCGATGCCGGCCCCGAGCAGCACCACCTCGTGGCCCATGCCCGGCTCGAAGTAGAACGGCCCCTGCCCTGCGGTAACCAGCACCTGGTCCCCCACCTGGCTGACGGTGTGCAAGTGGTGGGTCGCTTCGTGATGGTCGGCGTACTTGATGGCCAGCTGCAGCCGGCCGTCGTCGCTGGGCGCCGACACCACCGAATAGCCCCCCACCACGGGCTCGCCGCCGCGCGGGATCACGAGGTCCACCCACTGGCCCGCGCGGGCGCGAAAGCGCTTCGGATCCGCGGCCAGCGTGAACACCTTGATCAAGGGTGTCGTCTGTTCAACGCGCTCGATCCGAGCGGAAATGAAATGTTCGGGGACGTCCACTGCATGCGACATGATGAACCCTTTTGTGATGAATCCCGTTCTTCGAACTGATGACCGCCCCTGCGCCGCCGGTGGAAGACGCTGGAGCCGGCCCGGCAACCCGGGGGCCAGGCGTCGCGCGGGGCGCGTTCCCCGGCGCCACACGGGGCCGACCCGTCCGCGCGCGAGGCCCCTCGGGACCGCGCCTGGCGCGCGCACCGGATGCGCACGCAGGCCGCTGAGGACCTCAGCGCTGCCCGGCCTCCGCCGCCTTGACCTCGTTCCACAGGCCGTCCAGTGCCTCCAGCTCCAGCTGCGCGACATCCTGACCGCGGGCGGCGGCGAGCCTCTCCATCGCCCGGAAGCGGCGCTCGAACTTGCGGTTGCTGCCGCGCAGCGCGGCCTCCGGTTCCACGCCGAGATGACGGGCCCAGTTCACCACCGTGAACAGCACGTCGCCCACCTCGTCGGTAAGGCGCTCCGGGCTGCCGCCCTGCTCGTGTTCGACCTGAACCTCTTCGATCTCCTCCCGGAGCTTCGCCAGCACCGCCGCCGCACCGTCCCAGTCGAAACCGACCCGCCGGGCCCGACGCTGCAGCTTCGCCGCCCGGGCCAGCGCGGGCATCGCCAGCGGGATGTCGTCCATCGCACCGTGGCGTTCCCGCTCCCTGCGCTCCTCGGCCTTGGCCGACTCCCACGCGGCCTCGCGTTCGTGATCGTCGGCGAACTCGGCCGCGCCGAAGACGTGCGGGTGCCGGCGCCACAGCTTGTCGCCGATCGCCCGCGCCACGTCGTCGAAATCGAACTGTCCCGCCTCCTCCGCGAGCCGCGCCTGAAACACCACCTGGAACAGCAGATCGCCGAGTTCGCCGCGGATCACACCCGTATCCCCGGCCGCGATCGCCTCGCCGACCTCGTAGGCCTCCTCCAGGGTGTACGGCACGATGGTTTCCGGCGTCTGCGCCCGATCCCAGGGGCAACCCGCTACCGGGTCGCGCAGACGCGCCATGATGGCGCGGAGGCGGCGTATCGGGTCGGGGTCATCGAGGGTCATGACGAAATTGTACAGGGACCGCATCACGCGCGGCATTTGCCGCCCGGTGGCCGCAGGCTTTTCACCCTGGCGACCGTCCGCCAGCGGTCGCTCCCGACCCGTCCCCGCGGCGGCGCATCGGCAGGATCGGGGGTGACTGCGGGCGCCATTGAACGTATTCTTGCGCCGGCAGGGGATAGGCCATTGGTTCGAGTCCAGGTCAGCGACCGGGGGAACGGCCCGCCGCGACCCGGCTCTCCGGCTGGAGGCAGTGACGAAGGACCCCGTCCTGTTCCCCCGCCGCAAGAAGCAACAGCCCGGGGAGACCTCAAGCGTGTGGAGATACATCGCCAGCCTCGCCCTCCTGCTCGCGATCACGTGGCTGTTGTTCTCGGGCATGTGGAGTCACCCGATCCTTCTCCCCCTGGGTGCGCTTTCGGTGGTGTTCACCATCTGGCTGAGCCATCGGCTCGGGATCCTCGATCGCACCGCCAACCCTCTGCGGATCATGCTCGCGAGTCTGCGCTACTGGCCGTGGCTGCTGGTCCAGATCGTCCAGTCCAGCGTGCAGGTCGCGCGCCACGCCCTGTCGCCGCGGCTCGACGTCAATCCGCGCATCGTGCGGCTGCCCACCACCCAGCAGACCGATCTGGGACGGGCCATGCTCGCCAACTCGATCACCCTCACACCCGGCACGGTCTCGATCTACGTGCGCAAGAGCGAGATCTGGTTCTACGCACTGGATGCGAAGAGCGCCGAGGAGACGGCCTCGGGCGAGATGGATCGCCGCGTGCGCCGGTTCGAGGAGGAGGCGCAATGATGTTCGTGGCGGCGGGTCTGGCCATTCTCCTCACGATGGGCATGGCGCTGGTCCGCATGTTCGCCGGTCCCACCCTGTACGACCGCATCCTGGCAACCAATGTCTTCGGCACCAAGACCGTACTGATCATCGCGGTGATCGGCTTCATCGTGGGACGACCCGAGTTCATCGACATCGCGATCGTCTATGCGCTGATCAACTTCGTCGGCATCGTCGCCATCCTGAAGTTCTTCGAATACGGCAGCTTCCGCTCCGGCTCCGAGGGCCGCGCGCCGGGCGCGCGCGACAGGGAGGAATCGCCACCGTGATCGCCCTGCTGCTCGACCTGCTGAGCTGGATTCTGCTGCTCACCGGCTCGGCGTTCCTGCTGATCGGCGGCATCGGGCTGCTGCGCTTCCCGGACTTCTATTCCCGGCTGCAGGCGGCCGGCATCACCGACACGGTCTGCTCGATCTCCATCCTGGTCGGACTCACCCTGCAGGCCGACGCGGTCCCCGTGGCGGCGAAGCTCCTGTTCACGCTGTTCTTCCTGCTCTTCACCGGCCCCCTGTCCTCGCTCGCGATGGCCAAGGCCGCGCGGCACAGCAAGGTGGATCCCTGGCGCCCCGAAGACGGGGGTGGACCATCGCCGCGCTGATCGACATCCTGCTGCTCGCGTTCCTCGTGGCGGTGGCGTTGGCCACGGTCTGGATTCGGAACCTCTTCGCCGCCACCATGCTGATGGGCATCTTCAGCCTGCTCGCGGCGTCACTGTACGTGCTGCTGGACGCGGTCGACGTCGCTCTGACCGAGGCCGCGGTCGGTGCCGGACTCTCGATCATCCTGATGCTGGGGGCGCTGGTCCTCACCACCAGCAAGGAGAAGGTGCGCGACACCCGGCACAACCTGCTGGCCCTGGTGGTGGTGCTGATCACCGGCGGCGCGCTGATCTACGGCACCATGGACATGCCTGGCTTCGGGGACCCGGAGGCGCCGGCGCACCAGCACGTGTCGCCGCGCTACACGCAGGAATCGGTGGACGAGATCGGCATCCCCAACATGGTGACCTCGGTGCTTGCCAGCTATCGCGGGCTGGACACGCTGGGCGAGGTGCTGGTGATCTTCGTCGCCGGGGTGGGGGTGTTGCTTGTGCTGGGACCGGGCCGCTACCGGCGCCGCCCCCGAGGCTCCGGGAAGGCTCAGGAATGAATCCGCACATCGTGCTTCGGGTCGGGGCCAAGCTGCTGATCCCGGTGATCGTGCTGTTCGGGCTCTACGTCCAGTTCCACGGCGAGTACAGCCCCGGCGGCGGCTTCCAGGCCGGCATCATCTTTGCCGCGGCGCTGATCCTCTACGCACTGATCTTCGGTCTCGAGACCGTGCAGCGGGCGGTGCCCCCGGGGGCGGTGCACGCCCTCGCCGGCCTCGGCGCCCTGCTCTACATGAGCATCGGCATCTGGTCGATGCTCGCCGGTGGCAACTTCCTCGAATACAAGGTCCTCCTGGCCGATGCGCAGCGGGCGGAGATCCTCGGCATCATCCTGATCGAACTCGGCGTGGGGGTCACCGTGGCGACGGTGGCCATCACCCTGTTCTATTCCTTTGCCGGAAGGATGCGACCCGAGCAGGACGGAGGCTGACGCATGGAGTGGCTCGGCCTTTACAACTACTGGGTGGTGGTGGTCCTGATGATGACCGGATTCTACGTGGTCATCGCGCAGGGCAACCTGATCAAGAAGATCGTCGGACTGAACATCTTCCAGACCTCGGTCTTCGTGTTCTACATCAGCCTCGCGAAGCTCGACGGCGGCACCGCGCCGGTTTACCTCGAGGGCACGACCGCCTATACCAATCCCCTTCCGCACGTGCTGATCCTCACCGCGATCGTGGTCAGCGTCGCACTCACCGCGATGGGTCTCGCGCTGGCCGTGCGCGTCTACGAGGCCTACGGCTCGCTCGAGGAGGACGAGATCAACGCTCAGGACGAGCAGGACGCATGATCGAACACCACCTGCCGGCCCTGCAGGTGCTGCTGCCGCTGTTCGCGGCTCCCCTGCTGATGTTCCTGGTGCGCTGGCCGACGCTGGCCTGGGCCGTGACCACGGCCGTCTGCTGGGCCGCGTTGCTGGTGTCCGCCCTGCTGCTCGAGGCCGTCTGGGCCGGGGGCCCGATCAGCTACGCCCACGGCGGCTGGGAACCCCCCTACGGCATCGAATACCGGGTCGACACGGTCAACGCCTTCGTGCTGCTGATCATCTCCGGCATCAGTGCCATCGTGATGCCCTTCGCGCGCGACAGCGTTGAGCAGGAGGTCCCCCGGGACCGCATCGCCTGGTTCTACACGGCCTTTCTCCTGGCCAATGCCGGTCTGCTCGGCATCGCGATCACCGGCGATGCCTTCAACATCTTCGTGTTCTTCGAGATCTCGGCGATCGCATCCTACGCGCTGATAGCGATGGGCCGCGACCGGCGCGCCCTGCTGGCCTCGTTCACCTATCTGATCATGGGCACGATCGGCACCACCTTCCTGCTGATCGGCATCGGCTTCCTGTACATGATGACCGGCACCCTGAATCTCGCGGACCTGGCCGAGCGCCTGCCCGCGGTACACGACACCAGCACGATCCGGGCGGCGTTCGCCTTCATCGCCGTGGGCGTTTCCCTGAAGCTCGCGCTGTTCCCGCTGCACCTGTGGCTGCCCAACGCCTACACCTACGCGCCCTCGATGGTCACGGTGTTCCTGGCGGCCACCGCGACCAAGGTCGCGATCTACGTGCTGCTGCGCTTCTTCTACTCGGTGTTCGGGGTCGAGTTCTCGTTCGGCGTGCTGCCGATGGGCTATGTCCTGATGCCGCTCGCGCTGCTGGGCATCCTGATCCCGTCGATCGTGGCGACCTTCCAGGCGGACGTGAAGCGGATGCTGGCCTACTCCAGCGTTGCGCAGGTCGGCTACATCATCCTCGGGTTCAGCTTCGCCAGTACGCTCGGGCTGATGGCGGCGATGCTGCATCTGTTCAACCACGCGATCACCAAGGCGGCCCTGTTCATGGCGCTGGGTGCAATCGTCTACCGCATCGGCAGCCCGCGGATCGACGCCATGGCCGGCATCGCCCGCGACATGCCCTGGACCATGGCGGCCTTCGTGGTCGGCGGACTGAGCCTGATCGGCGTCCCGCTGACCGCGGGCTTCATCACCAAGTGGCACCTGCTGCTGGCCGCGCTGGAGGCCGGGCTCTGGCCGATCGCGGTGTTCCTGCTCGCGACCTCGCTGATCGCGCTGATCTACATCGGGCGGGTGGTCGAGGCCGCCTATTTCCGCGAGCGTCCGGCCGGCGCGGTGCCGGTGCGCGAGGCCCATCCGGCGCTGCTGCTGCCGACCTGGGCCCTGGCACTGGCGAGCGTGGTCTTCGGGATCCACACGGCGCTGCCGATCGGCGCCGCGGCCCGGGCCGCCGAGCTCCTGCTGGGGGGCTATCCATGAGCCGACCCGGCCTTCACCCGTGAACCCCGGGATGGCCATCGGGCTGGCGCTCGCGACCCCGCTCGCGGGAATGCTGCTGATGCTCCTCTTCGCGCGGCTGCCGAACCTGCGCGACACGGTGATGGTGCTGACCGCCGCCACCATGTTCGTGTTGGTGCTGCAGGTGCTGCCCGAGGTGCAGGCGGGCGGGCGCCCGAGCCTCCAACTCTTCGAACTGATGCCCGGTCTGGCGATCGCGTTCGAGGTCGAGCCGCTGGGCATGCTCTTCGCACTGGTCGCCTCGGGTCTGTGGATCGTCACCGCACTGTATGCGATCGGCTACATGCGGGGCGCGCACGAGAAGCATCACACCCGCTTCTACGCCTTCTTCGCGATCGCGCTGTTCAGCGCGCTGGGGATCGCGTTCGCGAAGAACATGTTCACGCTGTTCGTGTTCTACGAGATCCTGTCGCTCTCCACCTACCCGCTGGTCGCCCACAAGGGCACCGAGGCGGCGAAGCGCGGGGCCCGCATCTATCTCGGGCTGCTGCTCGGCACCTCGATCGGCTTCCAGCTGCTGGCGATCCTGCTCACCTGGCATCTGACCGGTACGCTGGACTTCACCGACGGCGGCATCATGGAGGGCAAGGTCGGCCATGGCATCGGCGCAATCCTGCTGCTGCTGTACATGTACGGCATCGGCAAGGCGGCGCTGATGCCCTTCCACCGCTGGCTGCCCGAGGCGATGGTCGCGCCCACGCCGGTCAGCGCGCTGCTGCACGCGGTCGCGGTGGTGAAGGCGGGCGTGTTCACCGTGCTGAAGGTCAGCATCTATCTGTTCGGCCTGGATTACCTGCAGGAACTGGTGACCACCGACTGGGTGATGTACATCGCCGCGTTCACGCTGATCGCGGCCTCGCTGGTCGCCTTGCAGCAGGACAACCTGAAGGCCCGGCTCGCCTACTCCACCGTGAGCCAGCTGTCCTATATCGTGCTCGGCGCGATGCTCGCGAGCCAGATCGCGGCGATCGGCGGGGGCATGCACATCGCGATGCACGCCTTCGGCAAGATCACGCTGTTCTTCTGTGCCGGCGCCATCTACGTCGCGACCAGCAAGACCGAGATCAGCCAGATGGACGGGCTGGGCCGGCGCATGCCGTTCACCATGGGCGCCTTCCTGCTCGGTGCGCTGTGCGTGATCGGCGCGCCGCCGATGGGCGGACTGTGGAGCAAGTGGCACCTGATCCTCGGCGCCCTCGACAGCGGGCAGCAGCTGATGATCGCGGTGTTTCTGGTGAGCACCCTGCTGAACGTCGCCTACCTGATCCCGCCGGTGATCCGCGCCTTCCTGCGCCCACCGAGGGACGGCTACACCGGC
The DNA here is from genome assembly GCF_041690275.1 of Thioalkalivibrio sp. Lineage (NCBI taxonomy): Bacteria > Pseudomonadati > Pseudomonadota > Gammaproteobacteria > Chromatiales > Ectothiorhodospiraceae > Thioalkalivibrio > Thioalkalivibrio sp. The sequence goes on along the minus strand of NZ_JAWLHP010000062.1, from coordinate 3,030 downwards.
GGCATCCGGGAGGCCCCGCTGCTCTGCGTCGCGCCGCTGACCTTCACCGCGCTCGGCGCCTTCGCGATGTTCTTCCTCGCGGGACCGCTGCGCGGACTGCTCGAGGGGATGTTCCCGTGACGGTTAGGGACGTTCTCGCTGCAGGCATCCGTGGGTGTGCGGTGCGCGGCCCGGCGGGACGCCGTGAATCCATCCATGGAGGCTTGACGGCAGCATCCATGCTGCCGACACCCGCCGGGCCGCGCACCGCACACCCACTCCCCGCGCTTCTGAAAAACCGGCCAGTACTCTGGCCAACCGCAACGGGATAGGGAGATCAGCATGAGCCACTTCCTCGAATATCTGGTGAGGCGCGCGCGCCCGCTGACCTGGGTGATGCTGGCCCTGATGGCGCTGCTGGTGATCGCGGACGTGCTGATTCCCACCGGCTACGGCCGCTTCCCCTTCGACACCATCGGCGGCTTCGGGGCGCTGTACGGGTTCGTCTCCTGCGTGCTGATCATCGTGGTGTCCAAGCTGCTCGGCTACGCCTTCCTGTACCGGCGCGAGGACTACTACGACGACGCGCTGCCCGACGGCAGGCCACGGGCGGGCGCGCCGGAATCACCGGAGCCGCGCGATGGCTGAGACCGTCGCGCTCGCTTTCGGGGCCTGGCTGCACCCGTCGCTGCTGCTGATCCTCGGCACGCTGGCCATCCCGTTCCTGCGGGGCCGCGTGCAGCAGGGCTACCGGCTGCTGCTCGCGCTCGTCTTCCTCTGGGTGGTCTGGACCATCGCTCCGGGTACCTACGGCAGCCTCCGGTTCCTGGGCCTCGACCTCGTCGCCGGCCGCGTCGACACGCTGAGCCTGGTCTTCGCCTACGTGTTCTCGCTGATCACCGTGATCGGAACGATCTATTCGCTGCACGTGAAGGACAACGTGCAGCACGTGGCGGCGTTCCTCTATGCGGCCGCCGCGGTGGGCGTGGTCCTTGCCGGCGACCTGGTCACCCTGTATGTGTTCTGGGAGCTGATGATGCTGGCCTCGGTCTGGCTGATCTGGCGCCGCCGGACGCCGCAATCCTACGCCGCCGGGATGCGTTATCTGCTGGTGCACTCGGCGGGCGGCATGCTGCTGCTGGGCGGCATCGCGCTGTTCTATTTCCAGACCGGAAGCCTGGCCTTCGAACAGATCGACATCGCCGGCCCGGCCTTCTACCTGATCCTGATCGGGTTCATGATCAATGCGGCAGTGCCGCCGCTGCATGCCTGGCTCAGCGACGCCTATCCCGAGGCCACGGTCACCGGCGCGATCTTCCTGAGCGCGCTGACCACGAAGACCGCGGTCTACGTGCTGATCCGCGGCTTCCCCGGTACCGAACTGCTGATCTGGATGGGCGCAGTCATGGCGCTGTGGGGCGTGGTCTATGCGGTGCTCGCAAACGACATCCGCCGGCTGCTTGCCTACCACATCATCAGCCAGGTCGGTTACATGGTCGCCGGCGTCGGGATGGGCACCGCGATCGCGCTGAACGGCTCGGCAGCGCACGCCTTCACCCACATCCTGTACAAGGCCCTGCTGTTCATGGGCGCCGGCGCGGTGATCCACATGACCGGCAAGAGCAAGCTCACGGAGCTCGGCGGCCTCTACAAGTACATGCCCTACACCTTCCTGCTGTACATGATCGGCGCGTTCTCGATCTCGGCCTTCCCGCTGTTCTCGGGCTTCGTGAGCAAGACCATGGTGCTGGAGGCGGCGGCAGTGGATTACCGCATGTGGATCTGGCTGATGCTGTCGATGGCATCGGCGGGCACCTTCCTGCACACCGGCCTGAAGCTGCCCTACTTCACCTTTCTGGGAAAGGATTCGGGACTGCGCCCGCAGGAGGCCCCCTGGAACATGCTGCTCGCGATGGCCATCGCCGCCTTCTTCTGCGTGTTCATCGGCGTCTATCCGGCCTGGTTGTACGGCCTCCTGCCCGCGCCGGTGGACTACAACGCCTACACCCTCGATCACCTGTTCTGGGAACTGCAGTTGCTGCTGTTCACCGGGCTCGGGTTCTTCGTGTTGCTGAAGCACGTCGGTGGCGAGGCCAGGATCAGTCTCGACACCGACTGGCTCTACCGGCGCGCGCTGCCGGCCACCGCGCGCCGGGTCCGCGACCGGGGCGGTGCCGCCTGGCAGGGCCTGCTCACCCTTGCGCGGCGGGGCATCGCGGGCTTCGTGACGGGGCTTGCGCGGCACCATGGTCCGGGGAGCCTGCTGGCCGGCACCTGGCCAACCGGCAGCATGGTCCTGTGGGTCGCGATCATCCTCGCAGGCTCGCTGCTGATCTACTACGTCTGAATCCCGGAAGTTCCCTTGCCCGACAACGCACAAGGGAATCTTGAGTAATTTAGTAGGTTATTTATATTAGTCCTCAACGATGTACTGAAACGCCCCGTCGGGGCGGCACATCCACGAGGAGGTAACATCATGACCCAACTGATCAGCAACTTCCCGCACGATGGTGTCGTGACGCTCAACCGCGTGATCCTCAAGCCGGAGTATACGGTCGACGACCTGCAGGAGCGCGTGGCCATGCTCTGCGAGAACGTGAAGACCTACCACTCGGACACTGGATTCGTGGGCGGGTTCGTCGCGATGAACTCGGGCGCGGTCTCCAACGAGGGCTCGACCGTGGGCCAGGCCGTCGACAGTCCGCTGAAGGACAAGGAGGCCCTGATCATCACCTTCTGGAACTCCTTCGAGGACCACGAGAAGTCGCACCAGAGCGAGACCTTCCAGCCGTTGTTCCGCGAAGTCCTGGAACTCTGCGAGAACGGCAACGAGGAGATCGCCTACGAGATGCTCTGGTCGGGCAAGGCGTATTCCGAGGCCGAGGCCCGCGCCGCACGCGAAGCCAAGGAGCGCTACGCGGCCTGACCCGGCAAGCGGCCGCGGCCGCCGCCGGAAGCCGCTTCCACACGGGAGGGATCCCTGTGGGAGCCGTGGGAGCGGCCTCTGGCCGCGATGCCCTGGGGTGCCTCATGCACCCCGCTGATCGCGGC
>NZ_JAWLHP010000061.1:0-17058 GCF_041690275.1 Thioalkalivibrio sp. | reverse complement strand
CCGAAGAAGGCGCGCTGATCATCGGTACCTGGGGCGGTAGCTACGAGGCCGCTCAGCGCGAGATTCTGTTCGCCCCGTTCGAGCGTGACGGAAACGGGACCATCACAAGCGTGCCGTACTCCGGGGGGCTGAGTATCCTGCACGCCGAGGATCCGCCGGACCTGGTGGACATGTCCATGAGCGAGGCGATGGCCGCCTGCGAGGCCGGTCTGCTGCAATCGCTGGAGGGGCTGGAGCTGCCTCCGTCCGCTGGCGGCATCCCGGCGCGGGACGACTTCCTGCCCGGGTCGCGCGAGCGATGCGCGATCACCCACACCATCTTCGCCACGGTGATCGCCTACAACCGTCAAGCCTTCGGCAGCGTGCGCCCCCGTAGGCTGCAGCACCTCTTTGATCTCGACGAATTTCCGGGACCGCGCGCGCTCCAGGCCACCCCGGCCGGGAACCTTGAATGGGCCCTGCGTTCACTCGGCGTTCCCCGTGCAGAGCTCTACAGCGTACTAAGCACACAGCGAGGTCTGGATCTGGCGCTGGACCAGCTCGATACCCTTTCCGGGTCGATCCGCTGGTGGCGGGACGGCGACGAGCCGGTAAGGATGCTGGAGACCGGCGAAGTGGTGATGGCCTCGGGTTTCAACGGACGCTTCTTCAACGCGCGCCTGGACCACGGAAGCCCGATCGAGATCCTCTGGGATGGCCAGCTCCAGGAACGGCAGACCTGGGTCATTCCGCGCGGCGCCGCCCGGCCGGACCGCGCCCGGGAATTCATCCGTTACGCCACCGGCACCGAACCCCTGGCCAGACTGGCGGAACGCATGGCCTATGGCCCGGCGCGGCGATCCGCGTTACGCCTGGTGGGCCGTCACCCGCAGGCGGGCATCGATATGGGGATCCAGCTACCAACGCATCCCTACAACGCGGAGTCCGCAATCAAGAAGGACGCGCAGTGGTATGCCCAGACCTATCATCGCGTCCTGGACCGGTTCGAGGCCTGGCGCGCGGGCACCGCCGCACAGCAGACAACGGGGCCTGACCAGGGCAGCCTCCACCCCGTTTCGATGGTGATCCCGGGCAGCGAACGCCGCAACAGAGACGCGATCCGAAGCGGGCCCGGGACCGCGCACAGGAGCGCGGCTGCAGGCAACGGCAGGAGCGCGCAGGCATCACCGGCCAGGGACATTGGCCGGGGCGGGGTGATGGAGGGAGGGCCCCGTCTATATACTCAATGGGAGGTGCGGCACGACGGGACAGCATCGCGCGCAACCTCGTCCAGCGCGAGCCCGATCAACTGGCTGCCACGTCCGCCGTGTTCTGCCGGGAGCATGGAATCGCCCCGGTTGTCTCAATAAAAGAGTTCAAGCGGTGCGGGTCAAAACAAAGGAGTGTGGTGGATGAAGAACATCTTTGTAATGGGACTCGACGATTTTAACCTGAAGCTGCTCGAGACCATCGACGAAGGGGGTGAGTACCGCTTCCAGCGCCTGTTCCAATACTCCGAGGTGGTTCGCCCGGAGAGCGGCACGTACCCGTCGATCGATGAATTGCGGGAGCGCGCGCGCGAGATCTTTGCCGCCGCGCCCGGGGGTGTGGATGCGGTGATGGGCTTCTGGGATTTTCCCACCACCGTGTGCGTTCCGCTGTTCGCCCGGGACGCGGGCCTGCCCGGCCCGTCCCTGGAGGCGGTCACGCGGTGCGAGCACAAGTACTGGTCCCGAACAGAGCAGAAAAAGGCGCTCGGCGAAATGATTCCGGACTTCCAGGCGATCGACCCCTTCGCCGACGACCCTGCGGGACAGGTCAGGATCCGCTATCCGTTCTGGATCAAGCCAGTGAAGGCGCACTCCTCGTTTCTGGGCTTCTTTATCGACTCGGCACAGGCCCTGGAGAAGGTGATTCCCGAGATCCGGGAGAAGATCGGCGTGGTGGCGCGACCGTTCAACGAGTTCCTGGCCCATGTCGACCTGCCCCCGGAGATTGCCGAGGTCGATGGCTACCACTGCATCGCCGAGGAGATCATCTCCTCGGGGGTGCAGGCGACCCTGGAGGGCTATGCCTGGAAGGGCGCGGTGCAGGTATTCGGGGTGGTGGATTCGATCCGGTCCGGCAGGCATCGCTCGAGCTTCTCGCGGTACCAGTACCCCTCGAAGCTGCCGCGTCGGGTCCAGGCGCGCATGATCGAGGCGGCGCGCAGGCTGATCCGGGCCATCGACTATGAGGGCGCGCCCTTCAACATCGAGTTCTTCTGGGACCACAGGAACGATCGCATCTGGCTGCTGGAGGTCAACTCGCGGATCTCGAAATCCCATTCGCCGCTGTTCCTGATGGTCGATGGTGCGACCAATCAGAAGGTGGCTCTGGATCTCGCGCTGGGCCGGCAGCCGCAAATCCCCTACCGCCAGGGACGCCACAAGCTGGCCGGGAAGTTCATGATGCGCCTCTTCAAGGACAAGATCGGCGATGGTGTCGTCGAGGCGGTCCCCAGCCAGGAGGACCTCGACCGGATCGCCGAGGCCTATCCGGAGGCGCGCGTGGATCTGCTGGTCAAGGAGGGCACGCGCCTGGGCGATCTGTCGTTCCAGGACAGCTACAGTTACGAGATCGCGGTGGTGTTTCTCGGCGCCGACCGTCAGAAGCAACTGCTGGACCGCTTCAAGAGGGTTGAGGAATTCCTCAAATTCGATATCCGTCCGACCTCCGGGGGCGCGGACTGAACATTGCAGGCATCTTTCCCGGTGGGGACATCGAGGAACAAGCCGCGAGCCCGGTTGCCTATGATTCAGGGATGCCGCGAGCATCCGATACGGCGATGCCGCCGTCTGCGCGAGGGCCGCAATCGAGGGCTTGATCTTGTCGATCGTCACTGCCACGCGCTCTGCAGCCGCCGGTGTCGGGATTCCCTGCAGCCTCGGATCGTGATTCCGCGTTCGCTGTCGCCGCCCGGAAGGGCGGGTGCGCACCGCAGGGCGCCCGGAGGCGGACCGTCGTCGGTCGAATGACCGGCCATTCATGGTTGCCACGGAGGTATGAACGCATGAACCGCGCAGATCGAGAGGCACCGGTCACGGCCTGTGATCAGGAGCTGGCCCTGTTCACCGACCTCTACGAACTCACGATGCTCCAGGCCTACGTGGAGGAGGACATGCACGAATCAGCCGTGTTCAGCCTCTTCGTGCGCAGGGTGCCGCCGGGGCGCAACTACCTGCTGGCCTGCGGTCTCGATTCGCTGCTCGGCCAGTTGGAGGATCTTCGCTTCGAGCAGAGGGATCTCGATTATCTGGGATCACTGGGTCTCTTCTCCGACCGGTTCCTGGGCTGGCTCGCGGACATGCGATTCACCGGTGACGTGTACGCGGTGAAGGAGGGCACACCGGTGTTCGCCAACGAGCCGATCCTCGAGATCGTCGCGCCGCTGCCGGAGGCGCAACTCGTCGAGACCCTGGTGATGAACCAGATCCACTTGCAGACCGTTCTGGCCACAAAGGCCGCGCGGCTGGTGAGCGCGGCGGCGGGGCGTCCGGTCCTCGACTTCGGTGCCCGACGCATCCACGGCCTGGACGCCGCGATCAAGGGTGCCCGGGCCTTCCATATCGCCGGCGTTGCGGGAACCTCCAACGTGCTGGCGGGGCGGATCTACGGGGTTCCGGTGCGCGGCACCATGGCACACAGCTACATCCAGGCCCATGGCACGGAGTACGAGGCCTTCGAGGCCTTTACCCGCCTGTATCCCGACACCGTGCTGCTGGTCGATACCTACGACACGCTGGAGGGGGTCCGGCGGGTGGCGGACCTGCGGGACCAACTCGGTGAGCAGTTCCGGGTCGGCGCGGTGCGCCTGGACTCCGGCGATCTGGACGCGCTGTCCCGGGAGGCCCGGCGCATCCTGGATTCCGCCGGCCTCGACGGCGTCGAGGTCTTCGCCAGTGGCGGCCTGGATGAACACGAGATTCAGCGCCTGGTCTCGGCGGGCGCCCCGATCGATGGTTTCGGTGTGGGCACGAGCATGGGGGTTTCCAGTGACGCTCCCGATCTCGATATCGCCTACAAGCTCGCGGAGTACGCGGGGCAGGGGCGGTTGAAGCTCTCATCCGGCAAGCCCATCCTGCCCGGGCGCAAGCAGGTGTTTCGCGAACAGCGCGACGGCATCTTCACGGGCGACGTGATCGGACGCCATGACGAGGACGGACCGGGCGAACCGCAGCTTGCAAAGGTCATGGAACAGGGCCAACGCCTGAACAGCCACGAGCGCGACCTCAACCGCCTGCGCGAGCATGCGGCCGCCTCGGTGGCAGGATTGCCACAGGCGGTCCGTGCAATCGCGACAGCTGAACCCCCGTACCCTGTGCGCGTGAGTGACGCCCTGGCCGAGCATCAGCGCGCGGTCCGCGAGGCCGTCGCGGGCGAGGGATGAGAGACGGGGGACGGGGGGACAGAGCGGCGCACCGGGGACAGATCGGCAAATCTGTCCCCGGTGCTGGCCTGCAAGCGGGAGAGGAGGGCGGTGGTGCGCGACTTTCACATTGACGAAGGAGGAGGGCCATGACAGCCCCGGAATTCCAGAACGGCGATGCCCTGATGCTCATCGACCTGCAGAACGATTTCTGTCCGGGTGGCGAGTTGCCCATTGAGGGTGGTGACGAGGTGGTGGAGGCCGTGAACCCCTGGATCGAAGGGGCACAGGCCGCTGGCATTCCCGTGTTCGCGTCGCGGGACTGGCATCCGCAGGAACATATCAGCTTCAAGGCGCAGGGTGGCGAATGGCCGCCTCACTGTGTACAGGACACGGACGGGGCCGCGTTCCACCCGCGGCTCCGGCTGCCCACGGATACGGTCAAGGTGACCAAGGGCGTACGCTTCGATCAGGATCAGAACTCCGCGTTCGACCAGACCGGGCTCGCCGATGAGCTGCGCCGCCGTGGCGTCTCGCGCATCTGGATCGCGGGGCTGGCTCAGGACGTCTGCGTGGAGGCCACCGCGCTGGACGCAAGGCAGGAAGGCTTCGCGGTCATGCTGTTCGCACGGGGAACACGCCCGGTCAGCGCCGAAGGCGGACGCAAGGCGCTCGAGCGAATGCGCGAGGCCGGGGTGGAGGTGGTGACCGGTGGCTGACACGTCCACGATGCCGGTGCGGCTCATCGGCCTGGACGAGGTGGTAGAGGCCTGCGATCGGGTGGCGCGGGCCCTGCGCGGTGCGGATGTGAAAGTGGACACGGTGGTGGCCATTGCGCGGGGTGGCTTCATGCCCGCACGGTTTCTCTGCGACTTTCTGGATATCTCGCGACTGCTGAGCATCCAGATCGGCCACTACGAGGCCGGTGCGCAGTCTGCCGGGGGGGTGACAGTGGAATACCCGCTCGGTGGAGACATCGACGGTCGGCGGGTGCTACTGGTGGACGATGTCAACGACAGCGGTGATACACTGCAGGCGGCCCTTGCCTATCTGGGTGACCAGGCGCCCGCCGAGCTGCACAGTGCCGTTCTCCACGAAAAATCCACCACCATCCGTCGCGCCGACTTCAAGGCCGAGATGATGCGGGAGTGGCGCTGGGTGTTGTATCCCTGGGCCGTGGTGGAGGACGTGGGACAGTTCATCCGGGACATGGACCCGATTCCCAAGACCCGGCAGGCCATCCACGACGCACTGCGGGAACGCCACGAGCTGGTCCTGGACCCGGGCCAGCTCGAGCGCGTGATCCGCTACGGCGGTCTGGCGGTCGACGACCCGTAGCCGGAATGGTCGTGATGATCTGCGGACGGCACCAAGCAGGAAATTCTGCCGGGCGACGAGCCACGGATGGCCTGCGGCGCCCCCACGATTCATGGTTACGGACCGGGTATACTGCCGGGATCATACGAATCCAAGGGGGCAGACATGATGGACAAGCCGATCGACCGGGGTGGGGCGGACCAGGACACGCCACCGGAATCGGTCGATGAGCTGCTGCAGGAACGCGCCGAGCTTCGGAAATCCCTGGCCGACCTGAAGCGCGAGACGCGCAGCGCGGTCGCGCGCAGGCGGCACGAGCAGGCGCTCAAGCCGTACCAGGCGGAACTCATCCGGATGCAGAAGCAGCTGGAAGAGACCCAGCAGCGGATGATCATCCTGTTCGAGGGTCGCGATGCCGCCGGCAAGGGGGGCACCATCCGGCGGATCACGCGCTACATGAACGAGAAGCACTACCGGGTCGTCGCGCTTGGCAAACCCACCGAGCACCAGCGGTCGCAGTGGTTCTTTCAGCGCTACGTGGAGCAGTTTCCGCACGGGGGGGAACAGGTGCTGTTCGACCGCAGCTGGTACAACCGCTCGATGGTCGAGCCGGTCTTCGGGTTCTGTACCGACGAGGAGTACGAGAACTTCATGCACGGCGTGGTCGGCTTCGAGAAGGACCTCGTGCGCCAGGGCACGATCCTGATCAAGCTCTACTTCAGCGTAACCAAGGATGAGCAGGCCCGGCGTTTCGAACGCCGCAAGACCGATCCGCTGCGCCAGTGGAAGCTGTCGGAGATCGATGTGCAGGCGCAGGACCGCTGGGACGATTTCACGCACCAGAAATACGAGATGCTGCGCCAGACCCACACCTCGTGGGCGCCGTGGACCATCATTCGTTCCAACGACAAGGCCAGGGCCCGGCTGAACGCGATCAAGGTGATCCTGAACTCGGTCCCCTATCAGCGCCTGGACCCGCAACTCGACTTTGTACCGGATCCGGAGGTCGTCGTGTCCGGGGCGCGCGAACTCGAGATCATGAACGCCCAGATGCTGCGCGAGGGGCGCTTCACGGTGTGACCTCTCGAGGCCCGGGGCGCCCGCCTGCGCGCCCCGGGCCCTGCCGGACCAATGCGAACAGCCGCCGGTCCACCCCTCGTGACATGGATCAATACCCACCCGGAGGGCCTGCTTCTAGTATGGGGCGGTCGGGCTGTCCGTTGCCGGCCCGTCATCCTTGACTCCTCCCCAGAAGAAAGGTGGGTTGATGGGCATTCCGAGTGATCTTGCGGTTGGTGCGGCGTTGACGAAGCGCCGCAGTGGCAGGTTCTGGCCGGCCCGGCTGGATTTCCTGGAAAGTGCGTCCGGGCTGTTCCTGGCGCTGTTTCTCTGGGTGCATCTCTTCGCCGAGGCGTCGATCCTGCTGGGCAAGGACGCAATGTACCGGGTGACGATGTTCTTCGAGGGCTATTACATCTTCGGAACGCCCTATCCGATCATCATCACGCTGTTCTCCCTGTTCATTCTGGCGGTCGTCGTGCTGCATGCGGTCCTCGCGGTGCGCAGGATCCCGGTCAGCTACCGCCAGTACCGGGTCTACCGGGACCATCACAAGCTGATGCACCACGAGGACACCAGCCTGTGGTGGGTGCAGGTCTACACGGGGTTCGCGCTGTTCTTCCTTGTGTCGGTGCACCTGTACACGATGATTTCGCAGCCTGCGAATATCGGGCCGTACGCCTCTTCCGACCGCGTGGTCAGCGAGTGGATGTGGCCGTTATACGTGCTGCTGCTGGTGACCGCGGTGGTCCACGCGGCGGTGGGGTCCTACCGGGTCGCGGTAAAATGGGGCTGGCTCCCGGCACGCGACCCGGCGGTTGGACGGCGACGGCTGAAGTGGCTGATGCGCGGCTTGATCGTGTTCTTCCTGCTGCTGGGATTCACCTCGCTCGGGGCCTACATGAAGATCGGAATCGAACATCGGGACCAGGTCGGGGAGCGTTACGTACCCACCTGGCAGCAGGAATCGACACCACCGGCCGGAGACATGGGGGTGAGGCCATGAAGGTCGTCTACACGGACGTGCTCGTGATCGGCGGCGGTCTCGCGGGATTGCGCGTCGCCGTTGGCGTGAAGCGGCGCGGGCTCGATGCGCTGATCCTGAGTCTCGTTCCCGCGAAGCGGTCGCACTCGGCCGCGGCCCAGGGCGGTATGCAGGCCAGCCTCGGCAACAGCGCGATGGGGGCGGGTGACAACGAGGACGTGCACTTCGAGGACACGGTGCGTGGCAGCGACTGGGGCGCGGACCAGCGCGTCGTGCGCATGTTCGTGAATACCGCGCCGAAGGCGGTTCGTGAGCTCGCGGCGTGGGGCGTGCCCTGGAGCCGCGTGGCGCGGGGCGACCGCGAGTCCGTGGTGAATGCGCAGAAGATCACCATCACCGAGAACGACGATGCCCACGGGCTGATTACCGCGCGGGACTTCGGCGGCACCAAGAAGTGGCGCACCTGCTACACCTCGGACGGGACCGGGCACACCATGCTCTATGCCCTCGGCGACCAGACCATCGCCCACGGGATACCGGTGCTGGAGCGGCAGGAGGCCCTGTCCCTGATCCACGATGGCGGGCGCTGTCACGGGGCGGTGGTGCGGGACCTGATCACGGGTGAGCTCACGGCCTACCTGGCCCGGGCCACGACGATCGCGACCGGTGGCTATGGCCGCATCTACAAGGTCTCCACCAATGCGATCATCTGCGAGGGAACCGGGATCGCACTGGCGCTGGAGACCGGCGTCGCGCCGCTTGGGAACATGGAGGCCGTGCAGTTTCACCCGACCGCGATCATTACCGCGGGCATCCTGACCACCGAGGGCTGCCGGGGCGACGGCGGTGTGCTGCGCGACGTCGATGGCCACCGCTTCATGCCCGACTACGAGCCCGAGAAGAAGGAACTCGCTTCGCGCGACGTGGTGTCCCGGCGGATGACCGAGCACATGCGCAAGGGAAAGGGCGTGCCCTCCCGTTACGGCGAGCACCTGTGGCTGGACATCACCGGGCTGGGCCGCGCGCACATCGAGAAGAACCTGCGCGAGGTGAAGGACATCTGCGAGTACTTCCTCGGCATCGACCCGGTGACCGAGTGGATTCCGGTGCGGCCGACCCAGCACTACTCGATGGGGGGCATCCGGACCGATCACACCGGCCAGAGCCCGACCCTGAAGGGCCTGTTCTCCTGCGGCGAGGCCGCCTGCTGGGACCTGCACGGCTTCAATCGCCTCGGCGGCAATTCCGTGGCCGAGACCGTCGTGGCGGGGATGCTCGTCGCCGAGTACATCGCGGACTTCTGCGAGTCGGAGGCGGGAGCAGTGAGCGTGGGGTCGGATCTGGTGCGCCACTTCATCGAGCGCGAGCAACGGCGGCTGGACGAACTGCTCGGCCGCGGCGAAGGAGAGAGCGCCACCGAGCTGCGCGACCGGATGGAGGCCGTGATGATGGACAAGGTCGGCATCTTCCGTACCGGAGAGGAGCTGGAGAGTGCGGTCAGCGAGCTGCGCGAACTCCTGGTGCGCAGCCGGAACATCGCGGTCCGGACCGGGACGCGAGGTGCCAACCCGGAACTGGTGACCGCCTACCGCGTGCAGAAGATGCTCAAGATCGCGCTGTGCGTCGCGCAGGGGGCGCTGTTGCGGACCGAGAGCCGCGGTGCCCATTTCCGCGAGGACTTCCCGCAGCGCAACGACCGCGACTGGCTGAAGCGCACGCTCGCCACCTGGGCGGACGAGGCCGACGATCTGCCATCCATCGGCTACGAGGACATCGACGTGAACGCGATGGAACTGCCCCCCGGGTTCCGCGGCTACGGCACGCGCAACCACGTGGATCATCCGGACACCGAGACCCGGCTGGCCGAGGTCGAGCAGATCGTTGACGGGCTGGGCGCTGCGGATCGCTTCCGGCGCCAGGAGGCATTGATGGAATATGCCTCCCTGTTGCCGGAGAAGTACCGGGGTCGTAACGAACGTCTGCTGGAGAAGCTGCCATGACCGGGAACGGGGAAGCGGTGGCCCGGGGCGAGGGCGCCGCGGGCCGCCGTCTCAGGATCAGTGTGCTCCGGTACAACCCGCAGGATCCGCAGAGCCGGCCGCACCTGCAGACCTTCGAGGTTGAAGAGGCCCCGAGCATGACCCTGTTCGTCGCGCTGAACGACATTCGCGACCACCAGGAGCCATCGCTGCAGTTCGATTTCGTATGCCGGGCCGGTATCTGCGGCAGCTGCGCAATGCTGATCAATGGCCGTCCGGGCCTGGCCTGCCGCACGCTGACCAGCAGCCTCGGCGAGCGGATCACCCTGGCTCCGCTGCCCTTCTTCGAATTGATCGGCGATCTGTCGGTGAATACCGGCAAGTGGATGCGGGGCATGAGCGAGCGGCTTGAGGCGTGGATCCATGCCTCCGGTGAGGTGGACATCGCACGGCTCGAAGAGCGGATGGAACCGGAGCTCGCCGAGCAGATCTACGAGCTGGAACGCTGCATCGAGTGCGGCTGCTGTCTCGCGGCCTGCGGCACTGCACGCATGCGGGAGGGCTTTGTCGGCGCGGTCGGACTGAACAAGATCGCCCGGCTGCGGCTGGATCCCCGCGACCGGCGTTCCGATGCGGACTACTATGATCTGATCGGGGATGATAACGGTGTCTTCGGCTGCATGACCCTGCTGGGTTGTCAGGATGTCTGTCCGAAGAACCTGGACCTTCAGACTCAGATTGCCTACATGCGGCGGAAGATGCTGCGCGCAGCGATCCTGCCGGCGAGCTGATACACACCCCGCCCGGAGTGTGCGTAGTCCCTGATCACGGCCGCCCCTCGGGCCTGCCCCGAGCGCAACGGCCGTGGTCTCAGTCCCACACCAGCACGAAGATCGATACCAGGATCGGGGCGCCGGCCACGACCGCGAGGGTCACCAGGCACAGCGTGCATTCCTTCAGGTTCTTGAGCTTTAGGATTCGCATGACCGTTCAGCAGACATTTGGCGTGCGGGAAGATGCCACAAGCCGGATCGGATGACAGGTTTCCATCCGATCACTCCGTGAGTTCGCCCGCCCCTGGCGCGTGGGCCGGCCGAGAGGTGAAAAGAGGCGGCCTCCATGTCCTGAAGAGGCGGCAGGGTCGCGCGTTTCTGAACGGCGCGGACCGGTCCGGGCCCGCATCGCGCCGCGGCCTTCGGAAGGCGACGGATTCATCGCCGGGCCCGGTCCACGGTCGAGCGGCGCCGGACGCTGTACACGTTGGGCAGGGCCTGGATGCGGTCGAACAGCCCGCTGAGCTGGCTCAGGCCCTCCACCTCCGCGGTCAGTTCCATGTGCACGGAACGGTCCACCGGGTGGGTTCGGGTCTGAACCGCCAGCAGGTTCACGTTCGCATTCGCGAAGACATTGCTGATGTCCCGTAGCAGGCCGGGCCGGTCCTGGGCCTCCACGATCATGTCCACTGCCTGGGTCGGGGCCTCCTCGCCCCAGCTCACCGGGATCAGCCGGGGACGCTTCTCCTCCGGCAACCGCAGAATGTTCACGCAGTCCCGGCGATGTACCGAGACGCCCTTCCCGCGGGTGATGAAGCCGATGATCGGGTCGCCCGGCACGGGGTTGCAGCAGTTGGCAAGGCTGGTCAGCAGCCCGCCGACGCCGCGGATGTGAATGTCGCCGCCTCCGGCGGGCTTCCCGTCGCGCACGGGGCGGCGCCGCGGCCGCAGCGCCGGGATCGGTATCGCCGCATCGACCTGCAGCTTCTGGGCGACCTGCGCCGTGGTGAGATCTCCCGCGCCCAGCGCAATCAGCATGTCAGCGGGGCGGCGGTAACCCAGCCGGGTGGCCAGATCCTCCTGGTCCAACTGGCTCACGCCGAGCCTCTGGCACTCCCGGTCCAGCAGGCCGCGCCCGTTCGCGAGGTGTTCTTCCTGGTTCTGCTGCCGGAACCAGCTGCGCACCTTGTTGCGCCCGCGGGTGGTCTGCAGGTAGCCCAGGCTCGGGTTCAGCCAGTCGCGGCTCGGACCGCCTTCGCGGGTGGTCAGGATCTCCACCCGCTGCCCGGATCGCAGACGGTAGGTCAGAGGCACGATCCGGCCGTCCACCTTCGCGCCACGGCATCGGTGACCGACCTCCGTGTGCACGCCATAGGCGAAGTCCAGCGGCGTCGCGCCCGCGGGCAGGTCCAGCACCTCGCCGCGGGGCGTAAGCACGAAGACCCGCTGGTGCAGTACCTCGCTCTGGAACTCCTCGAGCAGGTTCTGATCGTCCTCGCCGGACTCCAGAAGCTGCCGCAGGGAGGCAATCGCGCGGTTCAGCGCCTGGTCCTCGCGCCCGCCCTCCTTGTAGCGCCAGTGCGCGGCCACCCCGAGTTCCGCGAACTCATGCATCGTCCGGGTCCGGATCTGGACCTCGACCACCTTGCCCTCCGGACCGATCACCGCGGTGTGCAGCGACTGATACCCGTTGTCCTTGGGGTTGGCGATGTAGTCGTCGAATTCGCGCGGCAGGTGCGGCCAGTGGTTGTGGACGATGCCAAGCACGGTATAGCAGGCCGAGAGGTCGTCAACGATTACCCGGGTCGCGCGGAGATCCGTCAGCTCCTCCAGTACGACCTGTTTCTTCTGCATCTTGCGCCAGATGCTGTAGATGTGCTTGGGGCGTCCATAGACCCGCGCCTTCACTCCCCCGGCCTCCAGGGCCTTCTGCAGATCGCGCGTGAAGGTGTCGACATAGGCCTCGCGGGCACGCCGGTTGGCGTCGAGACCGTTGGCGATCTCCCGGTAGGCCTCCGGCTCGAGGATGCGCAGCGAGAGGTCCTCCATTTCCCACTTCAGGGAGCCGATCCCGAGACGGTTCGCGAGCGGTGCAAGCACGTCGAGCGTCTCCTGGGCCAGCAGGGCCGCATCGGGCTCGTTCCGTTTTGCCGCAAGGCGCAGGTTCTGCAGTCGGAACGCCAGCTTGATCAGCACGGCGCGGACGTCGTCCACCATCGCCAGCAGCATGCGCCGCAGCCGCTCCGCCTGCTCCGGGCGCCCGGTCGGGGCCTCGAAACGCCGCCGGACGAGCTCGCTGACGTTCTCGGTCAGGCGCGTGACGACCTCGCCGAACTGCTGGGTCATCTGTTCGTGGGTAAGGCGACGGGCAAAGACCGCCGGGATCAGCAGCGTGGCGATCAGGGTCTGGCGGTCGACGTTCAGTCCGCGCAGGATTTCGGCGACGTCGAGCGGATGGGTCTGCAGCCCGGACTCGTCGACCGAATCCAGTGCGTGGGTAATGGCCGCAGTCAGCTGAAGGTCGGGGGCGTCCGTGCCGGCGAAGTGCCGGACCAGGGCCGAGCGTTCCATCCCCTGCAGCTTCTGATCGGTCAGCAGTGAGTGACGCATGGGATCAGTATATCCGGCCGCCCGGGAAAACACCTCGCCCGGCGCGGTCCGTCACTCGGGGCCGCGCAGCACCCGCAGCGGGGCGAGGTCGAGTACGCGCCGGGTGCCCAGCCAGCCGGCCAGACCGATGCCCAGGGTGCCGCCGGCAATCCCGAAGAGGAAGGTCATCGGGTTGACCGAGTATTCGAACCCGAATACCTGCCACGCGAGCAGTCCGCCGACCGCGCTCGCTATCACCGCTGCAAGAAGTCCCGAGAGCAGCCCGAGGGTGCCGAACTCGGCGAGCAGCCCGTTGCGGATCTGCTGGCGCCGGGCGCCAAGGGTCCGCAGGAGTGCGGTCTCGCGCCTGCGCACCTCCCGTGTGGCCTGCACGGCCGCATACAGCACCGTGAGCCCGGCGAACAGCGTGAACAGGAAGACGTACTCGACGGCGCGGGTGGCCTGTTCGATCACGGAGCGGACCTGGGCGAGCAGGGCGCCGACGTCGATCGCGGTCACTGCGGGGAACTCGCGCAGCCAGCGGTTCTTCTCGGCCTCCATCGAATCGGGCAGGCGGATGCTGGTGATGTAGGTCTGTGGCTGGTCCTCCAGGAGCGCAGGCGGGCCGATCACGAAGAAATTCACCTTGAAGCTGTCCCAGTCGACCTCGCGGATGCTGGTGATGCGGCCACTGAGCCGGGTGCCCGCAATGCGGAAGGTCAGTTCGTCGTCCAGGCTCAGTCCGAAGCGCTCCATCAGGCCACTCTCCAGCGACCACTCGCCGGCCGGTGGCGACGGGTCGAACCAGCGGCCGGCGACGATGCGGTTGTGTGCCGGCGGTTGCTCGGCGTACGACAGGTTGAACTCCCGTTCCAGTAGGCGCCGGGCACGCTCGTCCTCGAAATCCGCGGCCGAGACCCGCTCGCCGTTGATCTCCACCAGCCTCCCGCGGATCATCGGCTCCATGGTCGGGCGTTCCAGCCCCGCGTCCTCGATGCGATCGGCGAATGCCGACTCCTGTCCTGGCTGGATATTGATGAAGAACAGGTTCGGGGCATCCGGCGGGATGTTCTGCTCCCATGCGGAAAGCAGGTCCACACGCACGATCGCGAGCAACAGCAGCGCGAGGATGCCGATGCTGAAGGCCACCATCTGGATCGCGCTCAGGCCGCCGCGCCGGGAAAGATTCGCGAGGCCGAAGCGCATCGCCATGCCCCCCCGGTTGCGCAGCGGACGCAGCAGGATGATCAGCAGCAGTCCCAGCGCCCCCAGCACCAGCAGTGCGATGCCGGTGCCCACCAGCACCCACGCGGCGAGCGCGGGATCGGCCGACTGCCAGTAGAGCAGCGCGCCGAAGGTGATCAGCGCAAGCGACGCGGACAGCCATGTCGATACCGGCGGCAGCCCCAGGTCGCGCTGCAGCACGCGCAGGGGCGGTACCTGGCCGATGCGCAGCAGGGCCGGGAGCGCGAAGCCGGCGGCGGTGACCAGCCCGACGCCCATCCCGGCGACCAGCGGGCGCCAGCCGGGCGGGGGCAGCTCGGTTGCCATCCAGTCCGCGAGAAGCCCGCTCAGCACGAATTGCGCAGCAAAGCCCAGTGCCAGGCCCGCAACGCTGGCGGCGGCGGCAATCGCCAGTACGCGCAGGAAATAGAGTCGCAACACCCGGTGCCGGCTCGCGCCGAGGGCTCGCATCACGGCCGCTGCATCCGCGCGCTGGTTCGCGTAGTGGTGCGCGGCTACCGCAATCGCCGCGCCGGCCAGCAGTACCGCCATCAGGGAGGCCAGTCCAAGGAAGCTGCGCGCGCGGCTTACCGCCTCACGCAGCTCGGGATTCGCATCCTCCAGATCGAGCAGGCGCTGGCCCGCGCTCATCTCGGTCTTCAGCCAGCTGCGCAGGGACTCCACCCCGGCCGGTGGCCCGGCGGCGAGAAACTGATAGCGGACCCGGCTTCCCGGCCCGATCAGTGCGGTCCGTTCCAGGTCGTCGAAGTGGATCAGCAGCCGCGGAGCGATGTCGAAGAGGCGACTGCCGCGATCCGGCTCCAGCACAATCTCTTCGGCCAGATCCAGCGTCAGGTAACCCAGCTCAACCTGGCTCCCGGTCTCCAGCCCCAGAGACAGCAGCAGCGCGCCGTCACCCCAGGCCTCGCCAGGCCTCGGCCCGCGGCCAAGGCCCACCGGCTCCGGCTCAGCCTGCAGCTGCACCTCGCCCCTGAGGGGCCAGTCCTGATCCACCGCCCGCACGGAGACCAGTTGCGACTCGTCGTCGGGCGTGAACAGCACGCTGGGCAGCGTGGCGCTGCGGGTCGCGCTCAGGCCCCGGTCGCGTGCCTCTTGCAGCCAGTGATCGGGGATCGCGGAATCCGAGACCACGGCAAGGTCGCCTCCCAGCAGGGTCGCCGCCTGCTGGGTCATGCCGCGGTCCACGCGATCGGTGAAGAAACCGACGGCCGCGACCGCCGCGACGGCAATCACCAGCGCGGCCGCCAGCACGCGCAGCTCCGGACTGCGCCACTCGCGCAGGGTGCCGCGCAGGAAGGCGGCCCCGCGCCTGCGCGCCCGCGTCACTCCAGCACCCCGTCGCGGATGTGGGCCACGCGGTCGCAGCGCCGTGCCAGCGCCGGATCATGCGTGACCAGCACGAGCGCGGCCCGGGGTCCCCCCGTGCTGCCGTCGCTGCCGGGTCCGGCCAGCCCGAACAGCAGGTCGATGATCCGCGCGCCGGTCTCGGCGTCGAGGTTTCCGGTGGGCTCGTCGGCGAACAGCACCGCAGGCCGGTCGACGATCGCCCGTGCGATCGCGACGCGCTGCTGCTCTCCGCCGGAGAGCTGGTGCGGGTAGTGGTGGGCCCGTGCCTCGAGGCCCACCTGTTCCAGCGCGGTTTGGGCGCGCACAGTGAGATCGCGCGCGGAGACCCGGTCGTTGCCCGGGTTGAGTTCCAGCGGCAGCAGTACGTTCTCGAGCGCGGTGAGCGCGGGCAGCAACTGGAAGGACTGGAACACGAAACCCACCCGTCCGGCGCGCAGCGCGGCGCGCCCATCTTCGTCCAGCTGTCCGATATCTTCCCCGAGCAGCCGAACTTCTCCTGCGCTCGGGGCGTCCAGACCAGCGAGGAGACCCAGCAGGGTCGACTTGCCGGAGCCGGAGGCGCCAAGGATCGCCAGGCTTTCACCGGGCTGGACCGCGAGGGACAGGCCACGCAGGATCTCCAGGGAGCCGCTCGGTCCGTGGATCCGCTTTTCGAGGCCAGTGGCCTCCAGTACGGAGTTTGAGGATGCATCCATGTTTCGTTTCCTGATCACAATGGTTCTCGCGTTGCTATGGAGTGTTTCCGGCGCCGGTAATTCCCACGATGTGCATCGAATCCTCGTGCTCGGCGATTCACTCAGTGCCGCGCACGGGATCGATGGTGACGCGGGCTGGGTCTCCCTGCTCGAGATGCGACTCTCGGAGCGCGAGCCGCGCTGGGATGTCCGCAACGCCTCCGTCGGCGGCGAGACCACTGCGGGCGGGCGCAGCCGCTTGCCGGGGCTGCTGGACGAGACACACCCGGATGTCCTGATTCTGCAGCTCGGCGGCAACGATGGCCTGCGCGGCCTTTCGCTTCGGGCGATGCGCGGAAACCTCGAGGCGATGCTCGACGCCGCGGAAGCCGCGGGCGCCGAGGTGCTGCTGGTGGGGATCGAGATCCCTCCAAATTACGGGCCCATGTACACCGACCGGTTCCGCTCGGTCTTCTCCGATCTCGCGGCCGAGCGAGACCTTGCCTTCATCCCCTTTCTGCTCGAGGGCGTCGCGCTGGAGCCCGGGATGATGCTTGATGATGGCATTCATCCCGGCGCGGAGGCACAACCCCGCATCCTGGAAAACGTCTGGAGCGAACTCGAGCCCATGCTGGACCGGCTCGAGTAGGCAAGACCGGCCGCCTGGTAGGAGCGGCCTCTGGCCGCGATGGCCCCGGGCACC
>NZ_JAWLHP010000060.1:0-17134 GCF_041690275.1 Thioalkalivibrio sp. | reverse complement strand
GCGCAGCGGGCCCACCGGGGACCCCCTCAGCCCGTGTTCCGCATGCCGGCCGCGATCGCGTTGATCGAGCGCAGCAGCGGCGCAATCCAGGGGTTGGCCTCGTTCTCGTCCGAACGCGCCTCCTCGACGGCCCGCGACTCCCGCAGCAGATGGATCTGGATGCTGTTCAGCGGATCCAGGTAGGGATTGCGCCGCTGCAGCGACAGCGCGAGCAGCGGTGTCCCGGCCATCAGTGCATCGAGCTGCGAGACCAGCAGCACCTCCCGCACCGTGCGCTCGTACTCTTCCCGGATGCGCGCATAGACCGTGTCGGCAAGCTCGCGATCGCCGCACAGGCGGGCGTATTCGGCAGCGGTGCGCATGTCCGCCTTGGTCAGCGCCATCTCGCTGTTCGAGAGCAGCGAGCGGAAGAACGGCCACTCGACATACATCCGCCGCAACAGTTCGAGCCGGCCCGGATCGTCCCCCCGCCAGCCTTCCAGCGCACTGCCGATCCCGTACCAGGCGGGTACGGTGTGACGGGACTGCCCCCAGCCGAAGACCCACGGAATGGCCCGGATGGACGACTTCGATCGGTCGGTCTTGCGCCGGTGCGAGGGCCGGGAGCCGATGTTGAGGAAGCCGATCTCCTGCACCGGCGTGCTCTCGTAGAAGTAGTCGAGCAGGCCCGGGGTGCGGTCGACCAGATCGCGGTACGCATCCTCGCCGAGCGCGGCGAGCTCTCCCATCGTCACGCGATATTCGTCGCGGTCGCAGGTCGGTTCGCGGATCAGGCTGCGGCTGGCGAGGATCAGGCCGGTCGCGCCCATGCCGATCTCGTAGACCGCGGTCTCCACGTTGCTGTACTTGTAGGACAGCACCTCCCCCTGCTCGGTGAACTTGATGCGGCCCTGCACCGTGGCGGGAGGCTGGGCGAGGATGGACTCGTGGGTCGGACCGCCGCCCCGGCCAACGGTGCCGCCGCGCCCGTGGAACAGCTGGCAGCGGACACCGAAGCGCTCGCTGATCGCGACGATCTTCTGCTGCGCCTCGTAGAGGCTCCAGCTGGAGGCGAGGATGCCGCCGTCCTTGCAGGAATCGGAGTAGCCGAGCATCACCTCCTGCAGATCGCCATTCGCGGCCAGCATGCGCCGGTAGCACGCGTTGCCGAACAGGCTGTTCAGCACGGCGTCGACGTGGAGCAGGTCCTCGATGGTCTCGAACAGCGGCGCGATCCGAAGATGGCAGAAGGGGTCGTCCCCGCTGCGGCCGGCGAGGGCGGTCAGCCGCCCGAGCAGCAGGACCTCGAGCACGTGCGACGCGGCATGGGTCATGGAGATCACGTAGGTGCCGATCCCCTCCGCCCCGATCTCGTGGCGCATCTCGCGGATCACGTCGAACACGCGCAGCGTATCCCGCGCTTCCTCGTCGAGGGCGTCCCGATCGATCTCGGGCAGCTCCGGGCGATCGATCAGCCGGCTCAGCAGCTCCAGTCGGGATGCCTCGTCCAGGGAATGGTAGCCGGTTTCCACTCCGGCCTGTGCGAGGACCGTCGCCACGGTGCGGGTGTGCACGCCGGATTCCTGCCGGACGTCGAGGTGATGCAAGTGGAAGCCGCAGGTCTCCACCAGGCGGATCAGGTCGGTGAGTTCCCGTCCGGCAATGTTGCGCTCGCCGTGGCTGACCAGCGAGTCGTGAATCACCCGGAGGTCCTCCAGAAAACCCGCCGCGCCGGCGTAGGCGGAACTGACGGGCAGGATCGCCGCCTCGCCCGAAAGGCGCCGATCGACCGTCGCCAGCGTCTCCTTCAGACGGAAAAGCATGATCTGGAGCTTGCGGCGATAGGGCTCCGTCTCGTAGCGGTCCCGGGCGCCCTGGAAGACCGCGGGCGCGATGCTGTCGTCCGCCTCCAGGCTGGCCTGAAAGGCCGCGGACGGCTTGCACATCAGTGACGAGTGCGTGAGGACATTGCGCAGCCGCACGACGCGCCTGAGGTACTCGCGCAATACCTGCTGCATCGCCAGCCGGCAGGCCATCGCGGTGACCGCGGGGGTGACGTTGGGGTTGCCGTCACGGTCGCCCCCGATCCAGGAGCCGAAGCGCAGGAAGGCCGGGATGCGGATCGGCAGGCCGCCGTCGGCCCGGGTTCCGTAACTGCGCCGCACGGCCTTCTCGAGGAACCGGTAGGCCAGCGGTATCGCCTCGAACAGGCTCTCCTCGAAATAGAAGAGACCGTACTTGATCTCGTCGCGTACCTGGGGCTTCTTCACCCGCACCTCGTTGGTACGCCACAGGATCTGGATGTGCGCCTCCAGTTCCTCGATCAGCAGCTGGCGCTCGGCCGCGCCGATACGCGGGTTGTTGAGCTGGTCCGCGGTCCGGAACACGCGCCGCTGGTTCTCCATCGTGGTGCGTCGCCGGGCCTCGGTCGGGTGGGCGGTGAATACCGGTGTGTAACTGATCTGCGACAGCAGCCGCTCCAGTTCGGGTGCGGTGACGCCCTCGGCATGCAGGTCGCGCAGCGTCCGGTCGAAGGAGCCCACCCACAGGGGCTCCCCGCTGCTGACCTGGGCGCGGCGCCAGCGGTAGTACAGGTCTTCCTCGGCGATGTTGACCAGGCTGAAGTAGATGCTGAACGCGCGGATGACGCGCTCGGTCACCTCCGGGCTCTGTTGCACGATGAAGCGCATCAGCCGCTGGCGCAGCTGCGGATCTTCACGCTTGCGGAGGCTGACGAAGCCCTTGCGCAGGGTCTCCACGGCGCTGAAGACCTTCTCGCCCTCCAGCCGGCGTATGACCTGTCCCAGCAGATCGCCGAACAGACGAACCCGGGCGCGGAGTTCCCGGTCCCTGGGCAGAAACGGCTGGTCGCTTGGATGCGTAGTCATGAGGCCCCTGGATGCGCGGCTTGAACGAGCGGGGCCGGCACGGTGGCCGGCCCCGGATCTGTAACGTTCCGTCGATTCCAGTATAACGCAGGCCCGCAAGCGGGCCGCTCACGCCCTGCCGGCCAGCCCTCGATAGAGATCCAGGTAGGCCGAGGAACTCTGGTTCCAGTCGAAGTCGCGCACCATGCCATTGCGCATGATCCGGCGCCAGTGCTCCTGCCCGGGTTCGGCGAACAGCGCCAGCACCCGCTCGATCGCGCCGGTGAGCGCGCTGACGCTCGCAGGGACGAAGGAGAAGCCGGTCGCGGTACCGTCCGCGAGGGTCGCGGGATTCGCGTCGATCACCGTGTCGACCAGGCCGCCGGTCGCGTGCACGACCGGAGGCGTCCCGTAGCGGAGGCTGTACATCTGGTTCATGCCGCAGGGCTCGAAGCGCGAGGGCATCAGGAAGGCGTCGGAACCGGCCTCGATGCGGTGCGCGAGCGTCTCGTTGTAGGCGATGACCACGCTGCAGTGCTGCGGATGGGTGACGGCCAGCGCGCGCGCCGCGTCCTCGAAGCGCCGCTCCCCGCTGCCCACCAGCGCCAGCTGAATGCGGCCGTCGGCCAGAAAGGGCGCGCACGCCTCCAGCAGCAGGTCGATTCCCTTCTGTTCCACCATCCGGCCGACGTGCCCCAGCAGCGGGACGTCGTCCCGGGCCGGCAGATGCAGATCCCGCTGCAGCGCGGCGCGGTTCAGGGCCTTGCCGGACAGGTCGTCCGCACTGTAGTGGGCCTCCAGGTAACCGTCGCGTTCCGGGTTCCACTCGCGGTAATCCACCCCGTTCAGGATGCCGTACAGGCTGGCCGAACGCGCGCGGAGCACGCCATCGAGGCCCATGCCGGCCTCGGGGGTCTGGATCTCGCGCGCGTAGGTGGGCGATACCGTGGTGATCAGGTCGGAGAACACCAGCCCGCCCTTCATGAACGACAGCAGTCCGTGGAACTCCAGGGCCTCGAGGTGCCAGAGATCCTCCGGCAGGCCCAGCGCGTGGCGCACGGATCCGGGGAACAGACCCTGGTAGGCGAGATTGTGGATGGTGAAGACGGTCGGCGGTCGCCGCGGGTGGTCGCGGAGAAAGACCGGCACCAGACCGGTCTGCCAGTCGTTCAGATGCAGGATCTGCGGCGTCCAGCCCACCCCCGCCTCGTTCACCGCCAGCGACGACACGGCCCGGGCGAAGGCGGCGAAGCGCTGCGGGTTGTCCGGCCAGTCGCTGCCGTCGGTCGCCCGGTACGGATCGCCGTCGCGCTCGAAGTACATCGGCCAGTCGATCAGGTAGACCACCACCGAGGTACCGGGCAGGTAGCCCTGGATCAGGCTCCACGGCGCATCGGCCGGGCCCGGCAGGCGGGTCGCGTCGGCGAGGCGGCTGACCGCCCGCGGGTAGGCGGGCAGCACGAGACGCACGTCCTGGCGGCGGCGTTTGAGTGCGGCGGGAAGACTGGAGCTGACGTCGCCGAGCCCGCCGGTCTTGACCAGTGGATAGGCTTCGCTGCTCGCGAACAGGATGCGCATGGAGACTCTCGGGTCGCGTTGTATGGCCTGGCCGGCCATTGTAGTGTAGGGCCGCACCCCATTTCCTGCCGCCAACGACTCGAGGAGCCTTCCATGCCCCAGCCCCGACACGCCTCTGCCCGCTGGCCGGAGCTGGCGGACGCCCGTGGCCGGCTCCGCCCGGTGTCCCTGCGCGAGTTGCTGTCCGGCGACCCGGACCGCGTCGAACGCGATGTGCTGAATGCCGCTGGGCTGCGCCTGGACTGGACCCGCCAGCGGCTCGACGCCGCGGCCTGGACGGCGCTCTATGCGCTGGCCGGGGATGCCGGGTGGGCCGATGCGCTGCGCCGCCAGTGGGATGGTGAGCACGTGAACACCACCGAGGACCGGGCCGCGCACCACATGGCCCTGCGCCTGCCGCGCGAGGCCAGCTGCCGGATCGACGGCCAGGACGTGGTCCCCGAGGTGCACCGGGTCCTCGATGCGATCGAATCCCTGGTCCAGCGGGTGCACGACGGCCGCCATGTCGGCTATTCCGGCCGGCCGATCCGCAGCGTGGTCAATATCGGCATTGGTGGCTCCGATCTCGGTCCGCGCATGGTCTGCGCGGCTCTGGCACCGCTCGCGACCACGACGGCCGAGGGCCATCCCCTGCGCATGCACTTCGTCTCCAACGTGGACGGTGCCGCGCTGGAGGCGGTGCTGCGCGAGTCGGACCCGGAGACCACGCTGTTCATCGTCGCCTCCAAGACCTTCGGCACGCAGGAGACCCTGACCAACGCGCGTTCGGCCCGGGCCTGGCTGCTCCGGCATACGGATCACCCCGAGGCGGTCGCGCGGCATTTCGTTGCGGTGTCAACGCATGCCGAGCGTGTCGCGGAGTTCGGCATCGACATCGCAAACATGTTCGGTTTCTGGGACTGGGTCGGCGGCCGGTACTCGGTGTGGTCGGCCATCGGCCTGCCGGTCGCGCTCTATCTCGGCATGGACGGTTTCCGCAACCTTCTCGCCGGTGCGCACGCGATGGATCGGCACGTGCTGGAGACCGTGGCGCCGGAGGCCAACGCGGCGCTGCGCATGGCGCTGGTGGACATCTGGAACCACAACATCCTCGGCGCCTGCGCGCGGGTGGTGCTCCCCTACGACGAGCGCCTGAGACTTCTGCCCTCCTACCTGCAGCAGGCGGAGATGGAGAGCCTCGGGAAGGGCGTGCACGTCGATGGTTCCCCGGTGGAACGGGACACCGGTGCGCTGGTCTGGGGCGCCGTCGGTACCGACGGTCAGCACGCCTTCTACCAGCTCCTGCACCAGGGCACGCGCTGGGAGCCGACGGAGTTCATCGGCGTCGCGCAGCCGGCGCATGGCCTGCCCGGGCATCACACGATCCTCCTGGCCAACCTGATCGCACAGGCTGAGGCCCTGGCGCATGGCAAGACCGCCGCCGAGGCCGCGGCGGAGATGTCGGCGGACGGCGTTCCGGACTCCGAGGTGCAGCGGCTGGCACCCCACCGCAGCTTCCCGGGCGACCGGCCGAGCACCGTGATCCTGATGGAGCGGCTCGATCCGCACAGTCTCGGGGCGCTGATCGCGCTCTACGAACACAAGATCTACCTCCTTGCGACCCTGTGGGAGATCAACGCCTTCGACCAGTGGGGCGTGGAGCTCGGCAAGCAGCTGGCGGGCCGCGTGCTCGAGGATCTTCGCTCTGATGCCGGGACCCATGCGCATGACCCTGCAACGCTGGCCGCAATCGACTGGCTGCGGGCCCGGCTACCCGCCTCCTGAGTCATGGACGGCAAGCCGTTCGCCGGGTCCGCCGAACAGAACAGGGGCCCGATCCTCGACGTGCTGCGGCGGTGGTTCGCCGAACCGGGCAGCGTGCTGGAGGTGGGCAGCGGAACCGGCCAGCACGCGGTGCATTTCGCCGCCGCGATGCCCCACCTGAGCTGGCAGCCTACCGAGATCGAAGGCCGGACCGAGGGGATCGAGGCGTGGCGCCGCGACGCGGGGCTGGACAATGTCCGGCCGGCCCGGGTGCTGCGCGCCACGGGCCCGTGGCCAGCCGAGTCCTACGATTACGTCTTCACCGCCAACACCGCGCACATCATGCACTGGTCCGAGGTGCTGGCGATGCTCGCGGGGGTGTCCGGCGTTCTGCGTCCCGGCGGGATCTTCGCGATGTACGGACCGTTCGCACGAGGCGGCCGCCACACCGCGGCCTCCAACCTCGAGTTCGACCGGGCGCTGCGCCAGTCCGACCCGGGGATGGGCGTGCGCGACATGGACGCGATCCAGCGCGAGGCCGTCCCGCTCGGGCTGGATCTCCTGCAGACGATTGCGATGCCCGCCGACAATTTCACGCTGGTCTGGCGCCGGCGCGCCGGCGCCTGAATGCGCGCCCTCAGCGCGACGGGTCGAGGCCCCCGCGCGGGTATTCGCCAAACGGCAGGCGCCCGTCGGAAGCACTCGGGTAACCGCCTTCCGTCGGCGGTGCCAGGGGCCACTGGTGGTCCCTCCCGCTGCCCGGCGCGGGCATGCGATCGCCCCGTGCCCCGGCCGCCGGAAAAGCGGCCCCACCCCGCTGACCGCGGTCCGTCGGCACGGCAGGAAGACCGGCCCGGTCGCGCGGCTCCACGCCCGGCGGCACGGCGGGGAAGTCGATCCGGCCGTCGCCCCGGTCGTGGCGCGGGATGTCGGTGTCCTGCCCGGCGGGCGCCGTGAACGCGGGCGCGCCCCAACCCCCCGGCGAAGCGGACCCCGTCCCCCTCCGGTCTGCCTGCTCCCGCGGGTCACCCGAGGGCATGCCTCCCCGCAGGCCTTCAGGCACGTAGACCGGGCTGGCGGGAGCGATAACCGGCGACTGGTTTCCGCCTCCCAGCGGCGGCTGAGGGTCCTGGAACCGGTCCCCTCCGGAAGCGTCCGCCCGAGCCCGCGGGGGATCCTCGATGTCCTCGAGATAGCCGCGGGGCGGAAATTCGGGTTCGCTCTGGAACCGGCCGCCGGCGCCGCCGCGCTCCTGCACCTGTACCAGTACATGGTTCCCGGTCGGGGCGTGGGCGACCGCTGGTTGGTCCCACGCCGCGGGGGTCGGTTCGGTCACTCCAAGGAACAGCACGCCCAGCGTGATGGAGGCGGCGATCATGGTCTTTCTGTCGGTCACGAAACACTTCCGTCAACGGTTTTTGCCGATCCTCGAGGATAGGCGTTGTCGGCCGTTTTTCCAGCGCGGCAGGGGATCCGGGCGGCCCCGATGTTCGCCGGTGGTGCGATCAGCGGCCGGCACGGGCGCCGGCGTGATGTCCTCGCGCGGCAGCAACCGGAGCGTCAGACCAGCGGTGTCGGAGGGCGCCGGTCAACTGCGCGGGCAGAACATCGCGGTGGACGTGGGCCCGGGCGGGGACGACCGCGTCGGGGGTGGATACCGATCGCCAGCTCGCCTCACTCCTCGCGATGACGGCCATGCCCGCGTTTCCCTGGCGGGTCTCACAAGGCCCCCGTCTGCACCAGCAGCCGGTGGATGCGCTCGGCGACGTACCGGTAACCATCGCCGTTCGGGTGGATCGGATCGGCCTTCATCGTGTCGCGCGAGAGGACGTGTGCGAGCGCTTCGTCCTCGACCGGAACCCGCAGCCGCTGGCCGATCTCGGCGTAAAGCGGGTCGCTGCGCAGGCGCAGCAGGGTGGGTGCGGGGACCGCGACCAGCAGCACGTCGATGCCCCGTTCCCAGGCGTGGCCGATCATCGTCTCGAGGTTCTCGCGGGTCTCTTCCGTGTCCACGCGCCGCAACAGGTCGTTGCCCCCGTGCGTGAGGATCAGCAGGTCGGGCCGGTGCGCCTCCAGCAGGCCCGGCAGCCGGTCGACGCCGCCACGCGAGAGCTCTCCGGCGATCCCGCCGTTGATCACCCGTCGCCCGCTGAGGGCCTCGAGGCGGGACGGATAGGAGGCCTCCGGGGCGGCGCCGGTGCCGGCCGTGAGGCTGTCCCCGAAGGCGAGAATCACCGCATCCGGCGCGAGCGGCGCCAGCGCCTCGGGTCGCGGCGAGCACGCGGCGGCCAGGAGGAGCGCGCAGATCAGGCCGATGATCGGGGCAGTGCTCCAGCGTGCGCGCGCCCGTGCCCGGGATCCTGCCTCGCCTCCGTTCATTCCGACTCCCCGGTGTTGCTCGAGCGCCATTATGACAGCCCGCACCGGTGGCGGTCCCGAACCCTGGCCGGAACTCCAGGCCCCGGCGCGGCGGGACCCGGCCGGGCCCCGGAATTGACCCCCGCGCGCCGTCATGGCAGTTTGACCTGCCCTGATCCGGGGACCGGTGCGGGCTCGCAGTCCGCGCTGGCCACTCGATGCCCTGGCACTTCACACCGCCATCTGTAAAGGAATCCACGAATGAAGCTTCGCAGCCTTGCCATTGCCGCCGCCGCTGTCCTTCCGCTGAGCGCCCTCGCCGTCGAGCCCAACATTCAGCCGGGTGAGTGGGAACTCAACTCCGTGACCACCTTCCCGGGAACTCCCATGCCCGAGCAGACGGAATCCTCGCGGGAATGCGTGACCGCAGAGGACCTGGCCGAGGGCCTCGCATTCGACGTGGACGTCGAGGGCTGCGAGATCACGGACATGGATCTGCGCGAGGGAGGCATGAACTACTCGATGAGCTGCCAGGACGACGAGGGCTTCGAGATGACCATGGATGCCGAGCTTCTCTTCATGGGCGACCAGACCGAGGGCACAATGCAGGCCCAGATGCTCACGCCCATGGGACCGATGGAGATGCATATGGAGCTCGACGGCCGCCGCATCGGCGACTGCTGAGCCCGCGCCGGGACAACCGGGCAAACGGGGCCCCCGTCCCGCGCCCGTCACGTCCGATCGGGAGGCTCGATCAGCACCGGGTCCCCGACGCGAATCAGGCCCCCGGTCAGCACGCGCAGGCAGACCCCGCTGTTCCTTCCCAGCGCCCGGGCCATGTTTTCCCCGGTGACCTGGTTGATGTAGCCGCACGGTGGCCGGGGCTTCAGGTACTCGAAGCCCGCCCCGCCGATCCGGAAGCGCCGTCCCTCCAGATCCCGGGTACGAATGCCGGAAACGACGAGATTGCGCCGGTGCTGCCCGCGGTCCACCGCCACGGGCAGGCGCCGCTGCGCGCGCCGGAGGTCGTGCTCCGAGATCAGGGTGACCTCGCAGCTCTCGACCGGATGCCAGTGCCCGGTGGCCAGGGAATAGCGGTCACCGGCGAGCCCCTTGCCAGCGATGGCCTGCACCGATGCCGGTGCCTCCATCGGCTCCCCGGCTGCGGGGCTGATGAAGATCGCGGCCAGACGGGGCACGGGCGCGGCCCTGCCGAGCCTCCGCAGCAGCGCGGTCCAGGCCATCAGTACCGGTAGCCGAAGGTCTCCTCGAAACGCGCTGCGAAGCCCTCCGCGTCGAAGCGGTGGTTCTGGGTGCCGGGGCTCGCGATCTTGATCGACCCGAGCAGCGAGGCGATGCGGCCGGTGGTCTCCCAGTCCATGCCGCGTTCGAGCCCGAACAGCAGGCCGGCCCGGAAGGCATCGCCACAGCCGGTGGGATCGACGACCGCTTCCGGCGTCACCACCGGAATATCGATGCGGCGACCGCCCGTGTAGATCTGCGATCCCTCGCCGCCGCGCGTCACGATCATCGCATCGACCCGTTCCGCCATCTGCTCGAGGCTCAGGCCGGTGCGTTCGGCGGTCAGCTGGGCCTCGTAGTCATTGAACGCGGCATAGGTCGCCTGCTCGAGGAACCGGTTGAGTTCCTCGGCGTTGAACAGCGGCAGGCCCTGGCCGACGTCGAAGATGAACGGAATACCCGCCCGCTCGAACTGCTCGGCGTGCTCGATCATGCCTTCGCGGCCGTCCGGTGCGACGATACCGATGCGGACGCCAAGGCTCGCCGCCTCGTCCACGCGGTTGTAGTGCGAGAAATTCATCGCCCCCGGATGGAAGGCCGTGATCTGGTTGTCGTCCTGATCGGTGGTGATGAAGGCCTGGCCGGTAAAGCTGCCCTCCACCGTGCGCACGTGGCGGGAATCGATGGCCTGCTGTTCCAGCCACTCGGCATAGATGCCGAAGTCGGAGCCCACGGTGGCCATCGGCACCGGGTCGCCGCCAAGAAGCCTCAGGTTGTAGGCCATGTTGCCCGCGCAGCCCCCGAACTCCCGGCGCATCTCGGGAACCAGGAACGAGACGTTCAGGATGTGCACCTTGTCGGGCAGGATGTGATGCCGGAAGCGGTCGGGAAAGACCATGATGGTGTCGAAGGCGAGAGAACCGCAGATCAGGGCGGGCATAGGCATTCCTTTGATTGCAAGTGAAAAAGAGCGGCGCTGCGGCGGTATCAGCCGGGCGCCAGGGCCTGCATAGCCTAAGGATTTGCCCGGTCGGTCACAAATCCCGACGCCGGTTTGTAGTCTCGTCCGTCCCGTCCTACCCTGCTGCGGGCGTCTCCCGCACAGCGTTCAATCGGTTCAACGCGGGGGGTGACGGAGACCATCATGTCCATGATCGAAATCGGCGCCGGCCTGCGGATTCCCGAGGAGGCGCTGGAATTCCGCTACAAGCGCGCGACCGGGCCGGGCGGCCAGCATGTGAACCGCACCGAAAGCGCGGTGGAACTGCGTTTGCGCCTGGAGACCCCGGGGCTGCTGCCGCCGCCGATGCTGGAGCGGTTGCGCCGGATTGCGCGCAGGCGTATCTCTCGGGAGGGGGTGCTGATCATTCATGCCCAGCGCTTCCGCAGCCAGGAGCGCAACCGCGAGGATGCCCTCGCGCGACTCGCGGACCTGCTGCAGGAGGCGGCGCAGCCGCGGGCGCCGCGGATCGCCACGCGGCCGACCCGCGCGTCGCGCGAGCGCCGTCTTGCCCGGAAGAAGCGCCTCGGCGAGCGCAAGCGCGGGCGCGGAAGGCTGCGACCGACCGAGGACCACTGACCCGTCCGGAGATGCCATGAAGAAGCCGTCACTGATCATCCTGCTGCTGGTGCTCGCGCTGGCGGTACTGACCCTGCAGTTCCTCGGGCCGGATTCCGGGCTCGGGCCCGACGCGCCGCCCCCGGCCGAGGAGATCGATGCAAACGGCGCAGCGCTGGTGGTGCCCGATGTGGCGGTGCGCGACCTGGACGGCCGTGTCGCCTGGCGGGGCGATGTGGACCTGGCACCGGAACTCCAGCGCATCGCCGCGGGAGAGCGCGATCCGCACCGCAACGACGGCGGGGTGTTCCAAAACCGCGAGGGGCTGCTGCCCGACCGGCCCCGCGGCCACTACCGGGAGTACGTGGTGCGCACTCCGGGCATTTCCCACGCGGGGCCACAGCGTCTCGTGATCGGCGCCGACGGGGAAGTCTACTACACCCATGACCACTACCAGAGCTTCCGGAGGATACGCTGATGACCCGGGACCGCGTTCGCTCGGGGATTTGGGAGTGGCTGGAGCTGTCCGATCCGGTGCTGCGGCTGGACGCGGATACGGTGATCGACGAGGTGCTGGTGGTGCTGACGGAATGCGGGCTGGATGCCCGCACCGTGGACGCGCGGACCCTTTCCGGCAAGGCGGCGCTGCTCGAGGCGCTGCACCGCACCCTGGAGCTCGACGAGTGGTTCGGGTTCAACTGGGACGCGCTGGAAGAGGCGCTGCACGGGCCGGAGGAGGCGGCGGCCCCGGAGCGCGTGCTGGTCTGCGTGGGCTTTGGCGACTTCGAATCGCGCGCGCCGGAGGACGCCGAGGTCTTCCTCGACATCGTGCGGAACGTGGCCTCGACGCCGGGCAGCGGGCTGCGCGGCTGCGTACTGACCCCCTGAGGGCTACCGCCCCTTGCTCCCCTCTCCCGCTTGCGGACAAGGCGGCCAGGGACCGGGACAGATCTGCAAATCTGTCCCCGCGGGCGCCGAGGCCGGGGCCGACGCCGCACCCCCCACCCCAGCCCTCCCCCGCGAGCGGGGGAGGGGGCTTTCCTTGTCAGGGGTGGCGCAGGGTCATGACACAGGAGGCCATCGCCGAGTGGTTGCCAAGAATCGTGTATTTCCTGGTCCTGATTCACCTCGCGCGCGGCCTCTTCTGAGCCGCATGGCCCGCTAGACTGTTGTGATGGCAGCCGATGCAGCGACACGGGCAGAGGGTCCGGGAGGCCGCGACGTGGTCTTCGAGACCCGGGGTCTGACCAAGACCTACCTGATGGGGGAGGTGCAGATCCACGCGCTGCAGGGCGTGGATCTCGATCTCTATGCCGGAGAACTGGTGGTGATGCTCGGCGCCTCCGGCTCGGGCAAGTCCACACTGCTCAACATCATGGGCGGGCTGGACACCGCGACCTCCGGCAGCGTGCGTTACCGCGACCAGGACCTGACCCATGCCTCCGAGAGGGATCTGACGCTGTTTCGGCGCGATCATGTCGGCTTCGTGTTTCAGTTCTACAATCTGATCGCAAGCCTGACCGCGAGGGAGAACGTGGCGATCGTCACCGAGATCAGTCGTGACCCGATGCCCCCCGAGGAGGCGCTCGCGCGGGTCGGGTTGAAGAAGCGGCTGGATCACTTTCCGGCGCAGCTTTCGGGTGGGGAACAGCAACGGGTCGCGATCGCTCGCGCCATCGCGAAGCAGCCGGCGGTGCTGCTGTGCGACGAGCCGACCGGCGCGCTGGATTCGAAGACCGGCATCCAGGTGCTCGAGGCCCTGGAACATATCAACGACGAGATGCGCACCACGGTCGCGATCATTACCCACAACGAGGTGATCGGCGAGATGGCGGACCGGGTGGTTCGACTGCGCGACGGGCGCGTGGAGGGGATCCACGTGAATGACCGGCGCCGCGAACCCCGCGAGCTCCGCTGGTAGGGGCGCTCGGCTGCGCGCGCTGAACCGCAAGCTGCTGCGTGACCTGTCCGCGCTGAAGGGACAGGCAGCGGCGATCGCGCTGGTGATCGCCAGCGGCGTGATGACCCTGATGATTGCGGTGACCACGCTGGACGCGCTGAGTCTCACGCAACAGCGCTTCTACGAGGACTTCCATTTCGCCGACGTCTTTGCCGACCTGACCCGTGCGCCCGAGGCAGTCAGCGAACGCCTGCGCGGGATTCCGGGGGTGAACCGGATCGAGACCCGGGTAAAGGCTCCGGTCCGGCTCGAGGTGCCCGGGTTCGGCGAGCCGGCGCGGGGCCTCCTGCTGTCGATTCCGGACGGGCGGGAAGCGCTGCTGAACCAGCTCTACCTGAGGGAGGGGCGGCTGCCGGATCCGGGGCGGGCGGACGAGGTCGCGGTCAGCGACGGCTTTGCCGCGGCCCACGGCCTGCGTGCCGGCGACCGGATCACGGCGATCATCCGCGGACGCCTGACCACCCTGTGGATCAGCGGCACGGTGCTGTCGCCGGAACACGTATACCAGGCCGCGCCCACTGACCTGCTGCCGGACTACCGGCGCTACGGCATCCTGTGGATGAACCGGCGCGCGCTCGCCAGCGCCTACGGGATGGAGGGCGCCTTCAACAACGTGGTGCTGGGCCTGGAGGCCGGGGCGTCCGAGGCGAGGGTGATTGCGGAGGTCGACCGCGTCCTCGGCCGTTACGGCGGCACCGGCGCGTACGGCCGCGACGACCAGCACTCGCACCGCTTCCTGCACGAGGAACTGAGACAGCTGCGTGCCCAGGCGGCGATCCTGCCGACCATCTTCATGCTGGTCTCGGCCTTTCTGCTGAACGTGGTGCTCGGCCGGATCATTCGCAACCAGCGGGAGCAGGTGGCGGTGCTCAAGGCCTTCGGTTACCACGACCGCGACATCGCGCTGCACTACGGGACGATGACCGGCATGATCGTTGCCATCGGCAGCGCGCTCGGCATCGGATTCGGCCTGTGGGCGGGCAGCGGGCTGGCGGGGATCTACACCGAGTATTTCCGCTTTCCCGAGCTGAGGTTCAGGCTGCAGGGCTGGGTGATCCTGCTTGCCATCGGAGTCGCCGCGGGCGCCGCGATGCTCGGCACCCTGCGCTCAGTCCGGGCGGCGGCGCGCCTGCCGCCGGCCGAGGGCATGCGCCCGGAACCGCCGGCGCGCTTTCACCGGGGCTGGCTGGAACGTTCGGCCCTCCGCGGCTGGCTGGATCAGCCGACGCGCATCGTCCTTCGCAACGTCTCGCGCCATCCGCTGAAGTCCGCCCTGTCGGTGGTCGGGATCGCGATGTCACTGGGCCTGCTGGTGATGGGTGCCTACCAGCTGAATGCGGTCGATCACATGATCGACACCCAGTACCGTCAGGTGATGCGCATGGACCTGCACCTGAGCTTCAGCGACCCGACACCGGCCCGGGTGCAGTCGGAGCTGCGTCACCTGCCCGGCGTGCTGGTTGCGGAGACCTACAGATCGGTTCCGGTGCGGCTGCTGGCCGGGCACCGCGAATACCGCACCGCGGTCCTCGGCATGGATGAGCAGCCCTACCTGCGGCAGTTGCTGGACGGGCGGCAGCGGCCGCAGCGCCTGCCACCGGAGGGGCTGTTGCTGACCGACTACCTGGCGCAGGACCTCGGTCTGCGCGTCGGCGACCGCGTGCGGCTGGAGGTGCAGGAGGGGCACCGCCAGACGGTGACCGTGCCGCTGGTCGGTGTGGTCGATGAACCCCTGGGGGTCGGTGCCTACATGCGCCGCGCGGCGCTGAACCGGCTGATGCGCGAGGGTCCGGCCGTGAGCGGAGCCTGGCTGATGATCGACGCCGGGCAGGAGGCGACGCTGTTCGAACGCCTGTGGGAGCTGCCTGCCATCGCCAGTGTCGGCATGATCTCGGAGGCCGAAGGCGACATCCGGGAGTACATGGCGGATACCCTGCTGATGTTTGCGCTGGTCTTCGTGCTGCTCGCGACCTCGATCACCTTTGCGGTGGTTTACAACAACGCCCGGATCGCCTTTGCGGAACGCTCGCGCGAGCTGGCGACGCTGCAGGTCCTGGGGTACTCCAGGGCCGAGGTGAGCTGGATCCTGATCGGCGAGATCCTGCTGCTCACGCTGGTGGCGCTGCCGGTCGGGTGGCTGATCGGAACCGGATTCGCCTGGGCGCTGAACCAGGCCTTCAGCATGGACATGTTCCGCGTGCCGCTGGTGCTCACGCCGGGCGCCTACGGCTTCGCGACCGCTGTTGTGCTGGCCGCCTCGGTGGCCGCGGCGGCGCTGGTGGTCCGGCGCCTGCACCGGCTCGACAAGCTGTCGCTGCTGAAGGCGGTAGAGTGACCATGGAGTGCGGCGGCTTGCCGCCGCCTTGCCCTGCAGGGGGCCTGCCCCCTGCCGCGGAAGCGAGCTTCCGCGAATGAAAGCGGGAGCAGGCTCCCGCAGTCCAGAAGTGCTTTTTGGGGGGTGGATTCCCCCTGGTCCACGAGGAGAACATCCGTATGAAGGTGCGCAAGAAGCTGCTCTGGGCCCTGATCGCGCTGGTGGCGCTGGGACTGCTCGCCTGGACGCTGATGCCCGCGCCGGTGCCGGTCAGCGCGACGGCGGTGGAGAGCGGCCACTTCGCCGAGACCGTGGCGGAGGAGGGCCGCACGCGGCTGCAGGATTCCTTTACCGTGTCGGCGCCGATCGGCGGCTATCTGTTGCGGGTGGAGCTCGAGCCCGGCGATCCGGTGGAACGCGGTCAGGTGGTCTTCCGGATGGAACCGTATCCCGCCCCGGCACTGGATGCGCGCAGCCGCGAGTTGGCCCGGGAAGACCTCTCGGCGGCCCGGGCACGCCTGGAGACGGCCCGTGCCACCCTCGAGACGGAACAGGCGGAGGCCCGCTTCGCGGAGTCGGAGTATCAGCGTTACCGCCAGCTGCACGAGAACGAGCTCGTCTCCGCGACGGAAATGGAGCGGGCACGGAGTGTGCGGGACCGGCGGCGGGCCGCGGTCCGCGCGGCCGAGCACGCGGTCGAGGTGGCCCGGTTCGAGGTCGAGAGTGCACGGGCGATGGTGGACATCGCGAGCGGGCAGCGGATCGAGGATGACCAGCCACAGCTCGAGGTCCGCTCCCCGTCCGATGGCCTGGTGCTGGAACGGCACCGCTGCTGCGAGGGCACGATCAACGCCGGCGAACCCGTGCTGGAGGTCGGCAACCTCGGGGATCTGCAGGTCCAGGTGGACCTCCTGTCGATGGACGCGGTGCAGGTACGGGCGGGCATGCGGGTCCTGATCACCGGCTGGGGCGGGGACGAGACCCTGAACGGGACGGTCCGGCGGGTGCAGCCGGCGGGATTCACCAGGGTATCGGCGCTGGGTGTCGAGGAACAGCGGGTCCCGGTCATCGTCGATTTCGACGACGTGCAGCAGGCGGCCAGGTGGTTCGGGGTCGGGTTTCGGGTCGAGGCGGAGTTCGTGCTCTGGGAGGGCGATGACGTGCTTCAGGTCCCCACCAGTGCGCTGTTCCGCAGCGACGGACGCTGGTCGCTCTTCGTGGTGGCGGATGGCCGTGCGCAGAGGCGCGAGGTCCGGACCGGGCGGCGCAGCGGCATGAGCACCCAGATCCTCGGGGGTCTGCAGCCGGGCGAGATCGTGATCACGCACCCCGGCGACCGCGTGCGGGATGGCGTGCGCGTGAGTCCGGAACCGCGCGGCTGACCCCCAGCATGCCCCGGCCCCCTGTAGGAGCCAGCCTGCTCGCGAACGCGCCGCAGGCGCGCCCAACGCCGGGCGCCATCCGACATCCATTCGCGTGCAGGCACGCTCCTGCAGGTGTGGTCGTGGGAGCGGCTTCCAGCCGCGATGCGGCGT
>NZ_JAWLHP010000059.1:0-17287 GCF_041690275.1 Thioalkalivibrio sp. | reverse complement strand
TGGCGCCGATCTACCTCGGTCTGAGCCTGATGCTCTTCGCGCTGGCGATCAAGTTCTTTCAGGAGGTGTTCCACACGCTGCCGCGGATCCTCGCGATGGACGAGATCGAGCTCATCCTGGTGGCGCTCGCGCTGATCGACATCGTGCTGATCGCGGGACTCATCATCATGGTGATGTATTCCAGTTACGAGACCTTTGTCGGCAAGCTGAGCGTCGCGGAACACAAGCGCTCGGCCTGGCTCGGCAAGCTCGATGCGAGTTCGCTGAAGCTGAAGGTCGCCGCGGCGATCGTCGCGATCTCGTCGATCCACCTGCTCAAGGCCTTCATGAACCTCGAGACGATCCCGAACGACAAGCTGCTGTGGTATGTGGTCGTGCACCTGACCTTCGTCGTGTCCGCGCTGCTGATGGGGATCATGGACTACATCTCGAACAAGGACACGAAGACGCCGGCCGGGGGGTTGTAGCGGGGGGCCTGGCCCGCGACGCTGGATCGCGGCCAGAGGCCGCTCCTACGGGGGGTGTCGTGGCAGCGGCCTTCGGTCGGGGGAGTGTCGTGTGGGAGCGGCCTTCGGCCGCGATGGGAGTGTGCAGAACCGCCGCGCCGGGTCGCGGCCAGAGGCCGCTCCTACGGGGGGGTGTGGCAGCGGCCTTCGGTCGGGGGAGTGTCGTGTGGGAGCGGCCTTCGGCCGCGATGGGAGTGTGCAGAACCGCCGCGCCGGATCGCGGCCAGAGGCCGCTCCCACAGGCTCAGGCGAGGTCGAATTCGGCGATCACCGGCGCGTGGTCGGAGGGGCGTTCCCAGCTGCGGGGTTCGAGGTCGATGGTGCTGTTGCGACACTGTTGCAACAGCGGCGGACTGGCGAGGATCAGGTCGATCCGCAGGCCGCGGTTGCGGCGGTAGGAGGCCGCGCGGTAGTCGAACCAGCTGAACTGCTGCGCGGGTTGTTCCATCTGCCGGTAGCAGTCGCCGAGGCCGAGGTCGGTGATCCGGGCCAGCGCCGTGCGCTCGGGTTCCGAGCAGAGCACCTGGTCGCGCCAGATCTCCGGATCGTGCACGTCCCGGTCCTCCGGGGCGATGTTGAAGTCACCGAGCACCACCAGCCGCGGGTACTGCTCCAGCTCCTCCTTCAGCCACAGCTGCAGCCGACGCAGCCAGTCCAGCTTGTAGGCATACTTCTCCGAGCCCACCGACTCGCCATTGACCACGTAGAGATTCACGACGCGGATGCCGTTCACGGTCGCGGCGAGTATCCGCCTTTGCGCATCTTCCAGCCCGGGCGGATCGGTGACCGCGTCGCTGATCTCGTTCCGGGCCAGGATCGCCACGCCGTTGTAGGTCTTCTGTCCGGAAAACACCGCCCGGTAGCCGGCGTCACTGAGCGCCTGGACCGGAAAGTTCTCGTCCGTGAGCTTCGTTTCCTGCAGGGCCACCACGTCGGGCTGGCGACTCTCCAGCCAGGAAAGCACGTGCGGCAGACGCACCTTCAGGGAGTTCACGTTCCAGCTGGCGATCTTCACGCGGCCTCCAGTCCACTGTGGCGCAGCAGGGCATCGATCTGCGGCTCGCGGCCGCGGAAGGCCCGGAAGGATTCCAGCGCCGGACGCGAGGCCCCGACCTCGAGGATCTCCTGCAGGTAGTCGCGGCCCACGTCCGGCGAGAACAGACCTTCCTCCTCGAAGCGTGCGAA
This sequence comes from Thioalkalivibrio sp., assembly GCF_041690275.1. NCBI lineage: Bacteria > Pseudomonadati > Pseudomonadota > Gammaproteobacteria > Chromatiales > Ectothiorhodospiraceae > Thioalkalivibrio > Thioalkalivibrio sp. The sequence goes on along the minus strand of NZ_JAWLHP010000059.1, from coordinate 15,596 downwards.
GGCGTCGGCCGACAGCACCTCCGCCCACTTGTAGCTGTAGTAGCCGGCCGCGTAGCCGCCCGCGAAGATGTGCGCGAAGCCGTGCTGGAAGCGGTTGAAGGAGGGCGGCCGGATCACCGCCACTTCGTCGCGGACGCGATCGAGCACCTCCTGGATGTCCGCCGCGGTGGCCGGTACCGCGCCGGAGTGCAGGCGCATGTCGAACAGCGCGAACTCCACCTGCCGCAGCAACTGCAGTGCGCTCTGGAAGTGCCGGGTTCCGAGCATGCGCTGGTAGAGATCCTCGGGCATCGGATCGTCCGTCTCGTGGTGTCGCGCGAACAGGTCGAGGGCCTCGCGCTCCCAGCACCAGTTCTCCATGAACTGGCTGGGGAGCTCCACCGCGTCCCACTCCACGCCGCTGATGCCGGCGATCTCCGGATGATCGACCCGGGTCAGCATATGGTGCAGCCCGTGACCGAACTCGTGGAACAGGGTGATCACCTCGTCGTGGGTGAACAGCGCCGACTTGCCGTCCACCGGTGGCGTCGAATTGCAGGTCATGTAGGCGACCGGCAGCTGCCGGTGCGCGGGGGTCACGAAACGGCTGCGGCAGACGTCCATCCACGCGCCTCCGCGCTTGCCGGATCGGGCGTAGAGGTCGAAGTAGAAGCCGGCGCGCTCGCGGCCCTCGGCGTCGCGGATCACGTAATACCGCACGTCGTCGTGCCAGGTCTCCACCGTGGGGTCCGCGGTGATGCTCACCCCGAACAATCGCTCCACCAGGCCGAACAGGCCCGCGACCACCCGGTCGGCGGGGAAGTAGGGCTTCAGCATCTCCTGGCTCAGGCCGAGGCGGTCGGAGCGGATCTTCTCCGCCACGAAGGGGTAGTCCCAGGCCTCCAGCACGTCCATGCCGAGCTGCGATCGGGCGTAATCGCGCATGTCCTGAAGATCCGATTCCGCCGGAGCGCGGGCGCGTCGCGCGAGGTCCTGCAGGAAGTGTTCGACCGTGTCCGGAGTGTCGGCCATCTTGGTGGCGAGGGAGCGCTCCGCGTGGTGGCGAAAACCGGTGATCTCGGCCTTCTCCTGGCGCAGGCGCAGGATCTCCACCATCACCTCGCTGTTGTCGAAGCGGCCGGCGTCGGGACCCTCGTCCGATGCGCGGGTCACGTAGGCAGTGTAGACCAGCTCGCGCAGATCGCGGTCCTCGGCATGGGTCATGACCGCGTAATAGCTGGGGAAGTCGAGCGTGATCACGAAGCCGTCGAGGTCCCGCTCGCGGGCGTTCTGGGCGAGCATTCCCTGGGCGGAGGGCGGGACGCCGGCCAGGCGCGCGTCGTCCTTCAGGTGCAGCGTCCAGCCCTGGGTCGCGTCGAGCACGTTCTCCTCGTAGCGGGCGGTGAGCGCCGACAGGCGGGAGTTGATCTCGCGCACCCGCGCCTTGCGATCCTCCGGCAGATCGACGCCGCTCAGGTGGAAATCGCGCAGCGCGTCCTGCACCAGCTTGCGCCGGTCGGCCGGCTCTTCGGCGAAGCCGGGCGACCGGGCGAGGCGATCGAAGGCCTCGAACAGCGCCGCGTTCTGCGACATCTCGCTCGCATATTCCGAGAGCTTCGGCAGACAGGCGTTGTAGGCGGCGCGCAACGCGTCGGTGTTCATCACCGAGTTCAGGTGACGGACCGGCGACCACACATCGTCCAGCCGCGTGTCCAGCCGTTCCAGCGGCACGACCAGGTCCTCCCAGCCGGGGTCATCGGGCAGCGACGCGAGGAGCTCGGCGATGGCGGTCCGATTCTCTGCGAGAACGGTATCGATCGCCGGCTCGACATGCTCGGGCCGGATGGCCCGGAAGGCGGGCAGGTGTTCGGTGGCTAACAGCGGATTCGACACAGGCACTCCCATCACGAAAGGGGTTCAGAAACGCACGGCCAGCGCCCAGAAGAGCAGGCTTGCCGTGACGATGAAGACCAACGCAGAACCATACGCCCGCAGGCGCTGGCGGAACAGAATCTGGGACTCGCCAAGGGTAGACAGCAGGAGGAGGCGCTGGGTGCCGGGACCGCCGCGGTGCAGCAGGTGCACCGCGTCCGGAGTAGGCTCGCGGGACATCTCGCGTTCCACCTCGGTGCGGGCGGCGGCGCGGACCCGTTCCCAGTCCGGCAGGGACAGACGGCCATCGCCACTGGAGTCGAAGCGTTGGATGATCTCCGGGTCGTTCTTCCAGCGGCCGAGCAGATCCCGCAGGCGTTCGTGCCGGTCCGCGCCCTCGTGCCGGCGCGTCGCGAATTCGCCGAGCGCCAGCAGCGGCTGATGGGCATGCAGGCGCTCCTCGGTGTGCCGGTAGCGACCGCCCCAGCGCGAGCCACCGCGGGGCCCGGTGGCCAGCGCCCGTGACGGGCTGTACCAGACGTCGCGTTCCGGCCGGATCACCATCGCACCGTCCGGATCCACCACGCAGTCCCCGGTTTCGTCCCGCAGCAGGAAGAGGTCGTCGGACTGCCCCTGGGCAACGATCACGCGGCGCCGCTTGCGCCCCCCGGACCCGCGCTTCTCCTCGATGCGGTAGCGATACCAGACGCAGGGCAGACCGGAGAGCGGGGCGACGATTTCCGGCCCCGGAAGCCAGTCCGCGGCGCCCTCCAGCTGTACCAGGCCCTGCGGCGCGGAGCGGATGCGTGCGGTGGGGATGCCGCCGACCAGACGCAGCAGCTGGCTGTAGCGCAGGAACCCGTAGAGGCCGCCGCCGGCGAGGAGCAGAAGGGCGCCCGCGGCGAACGCGAAGTCGGCGGCATCCGCCGCCCGCAACCAGCCTTCCCAACCGGCAAGCATCGTGGACCTCGCCCTATCCGTCGTGGACCGGTGCCCCGCCCGACGCTGGATCGGCTGGCGCAGGAGACGCGACGAGGCGGGTTGGAATGCGTCTCATTGCCGTTTTATCGCCACGGTCGCCGGGCTGATGGAGAGGTCGGCTGATCATCATCAAGACTCCGCAGACTGTCCGCTTCGCGCGGGCGGTGGTCCAGCGTAGGCTGCAACGCGTCTCGCGGTCTGGGTCTTCCGGCACTGCAATCGGCCCGGGGTCTGGCCGCCTGCGGGGGTGGGGATCGCGCTCAGGCGCGCCGTGGTGGCGCTTGGGGCCGGTTGGGGTCTTTCGTGCGGACGATGCCGCAGGTTCCGGGGTGTCCGTGCCATCCCGTGGCTGCCTTTTCCCGTTGATTCAGGAGCGGAAGAGGGCCCGGACATCAACGTCCTGCAGCTCCGTCACGTCGAATTCGAGGAGGTCGAACGGCTTGAATCCCAGCGCGCGGGCGACGAGGATGTCCGGAAACTGCTCGATCCGGACATTGTTCCGGTTGACTGCGGCATTGTAGAACTCACGCCGGTCGGCGATTGCGGACTCCAGCCCCGAGATCCGGCGCGCCAACTGGTTGAAGACCTCGTTTGCACGCAGCTCCGGATAGGCCTCGGCCACCGCGAACAGTTGACCGAGCCCGAGCCGCAGTTCGCCCTCTGCGGCGCCCAGTGCGGCCATGTCGCCGCTGCGCTGCGCAGCCTCGGCCCGCGTGCGCGCCCGGGTGACCCGGTCCAGGGTCTGCTGCTCATAGGTCATGTATTCGCGGGCGACGGCCACGAGCTTCGGGAGCTCGTCGTTGCGCTGCTTCAGGAGTACGTCGATGTTCGCCCAGGACTGTGCGACCGCGTGCTTCAGTGCGACCAGCGCGTTGTAGATCACGACGCCATAGAGCGCCGCAACCAGCAGGATTACGAGAACGACGATGGTGGCGAGGGCCATGCTGCTCGTGTCTCCGCGATTCGGTGGTCAGCGTGCCGGTGCCGCGACGCGCGGACGTCGGTATGCGACCCCAGGGACCGTGTATGCCTCAGACATCCACGTTCTCGGCACTCAGTGCCCGTGCCTCGATGAAATCGCGTCTCGGCTCCACCTGGTCGCCCATCAGCGTCGTGAAGATCTCGTCCGCGAGGATCGCGTCCTCGATGCGGACCTGCAGCAGACGCCGCGTCTCCGGGTTCATCGTGGTGTCCCAGAGTTGATCCGGGTTCATCTCACCGAGACCCTTGTAGCGCTGCACGGAGATGCCGCGACGCCCCTCCTGCAGCAGCCACGCCATTGCGTCCGCAAAGGATTCGATCACGTGCCGGCGCTCGCCGCGCCGAATGTAGGCGCCGGGCTCGAGCAGGTCGTGGATGTTCGCACTGAGCTTCAGCAGCGCGCGAAAATCCCGGGAGTCAAGGATCTCGTCATTGATCAGCTGCGAGAACGGCGCCCCGTGCTCGATGCGGTCGAGGCTGAGCTGGGCCACCCCGTCCACCTCGGTGAGCGCGCCGAGACTGTAGCGGGTCGCGCCGGCACGGTCGCTTGAGAGTTCCTCGAGGAGCCGGGCAAACCAGGCCTGCACCTCGGGGTTCCGTACGCTGCGCGGTTCCGGCATCGGCTCGGCCTCGAACATCGACCGGAGGATGCGATCGTCGTACATCCGTCCGAGACGATCGAGCGCTCGGCGCGCCTTCTGGTAGTCCTTCACCAGTTTCTCGAAGGCCGCCGGCGCGACCGGGGGCGCTTCCGGGGAGACGTGCAGGGTCGCGCCGTCCAGGGCGAGGGTCACGTTGATCTCCTGCATCTCGGCCTCGTCGCGCACGTACTGCTCGCGCTTGCCCCGCTTGATCTTGTACAGCGGCGGCTGGGCGATGTAGACGTAGCCCTTTTCGATCAGCTCTCGCATCTGCCGGAAGAAGAAGGTCAGCAGCAGGGTGCGGATATGCGAGCCGTCGACGTCGGCATCGGTCATGATGATGATTCGGTGGTAGCGTAACCGGTTGATATCATAGTCTTCCTTGCCGATCCCGCAACCCAGCGCGGTGATCAGGGTCCCGACTTCGGCGGAGCCGAGCATCCGGTCGAAACGCGCGCGCTCGACATTCAGGATCTTCCCCTTCAGCGGCAGGATCGCCTGGAAGTGGCGGTCACGGCCCTGCTTCGCGGAACCGCCGGCGGAGTCGCCCTCGACCAGGAAGAGTTCCGAGTGGGATGGGTCCTTTTCCTGGCAGTCGGCGAGCTTGCCCGGCAGGCCCGCGATATCCAGGGCACCCTTGCGCCGCGTGACCTCGCGCGCCCGACGGGCGGCCTCGCGGGCACGCGCGGCGTCGATGACCTTGCTGGTGATGGCCTTGGCCTCGACCGGATTCTCGAGCAGGAAGTCACTCAGGACCTCCCCAAGGACGCTCTCCACGATCGGCTTGACCTCGGAGGACACCAGCTTGTCCTTGGTCTGCGACGAGAACTTGGGATCGGGTATCTTCACCGACAGGACCGCCGTGAGGCCCTCCCGCATGTCGTCCCCCGCGGTGCTGATCTTGGCCCGTTTCAACAGGCCCTCGCGTTCCAGATACTGGTTGATGGTCCGCGTGAGCGCAGCGCGGAAGCCGGCCAGGTGCGTCCCGCCGTCGCGCTGCGGGATATTGTTCGTGTAGCAGAACAGGTTCTCCTGGTAGGAGTCGTTCCATTGCAGCGCCACCTCCACGGTGTGATCCCCGCGCACCTGGTTCGCGTAGATCACGGTCGGGTGGAGGGCCGTCTTCTTCTGGTTCAGGTGACTGACGAAGGCCTGGATGCCACCCTCGAAACGGAAGACATCCTCCCGATTGTCGCGTTGGTCGCGCAGGCGGATGCGCACGCCCGAGTTCAGGAACGAGAGTTCACGCAGACGCTTGGCCAGGATCTCGTAGTGAAACTCGATGTTCGTGAAGGTGGCGGGGCTCGGCCGGAACCAGACCGTGGTGCCGGTCCGGTCGGTATCGCCGGCCTCGACCAGCGGAGCCTCGGGCACGCCGTGATGATAGACCTGGTGATACCGCTTTCCTGCACGATGGATGTCGAGCCGAAGCTCCTCGGACAGCGCGTTCACGACCGAGACCCCGACCCCATGCAGTCCACCCGACACCTTGTAGGAGCTGTTGTCGAACTTCCCGCCCGCGTGCAGCACGGTCATGATGACCTCGGCGGCAGAGCGACCTTCCTCGAAGTGGATATCCACCGGAATGCCACGGCCATTGTCCGAGACGCTGACCGCATTGTCCTCGTGGATGGTCACGTCGATCGCGCTGCAATAGCCGGCCAGCGATTCATCGATCGCGTTGTCCACGACCTCGAAGACCATGTGGTGCAGCCCGGTGCCGTCATCGGTGTCACCGATGTACATCCCCGGACGCTTGCGGACCGCATCCAGGCCCTTCAGGACCTTGATCTGGGTGGAATCGTAGCTGCTGGGCACGGCGGCGGGATCAATGGTGGACATGGATTCTCAATACTTGATTACAAAGGTCACAGTATAACGGAAAGGGGTTTCGCTGGGTTGATTGAGGCCATCGGGCGTGCAAGCGTGGGCAGCGCGACGTGACGTTTCACGTGGAACCATATCTGGCAGCATGGGACCAGTGAGGGATCGGCCCTTTTTGGGTCTGAGCATGACCGTCGCTGCCCATTGTCGGCCCACGTGAAAGAGCCGGGTGTGCTTGGGCGCCACCATCGCGGATGCCTTTCCCGAGGGCTGCTCGGCTCGGCACGTCAGACGTGCCCTTGCCACTCGAAACGAACGGAAGGGCCTCGCCGGACCCACCCCGATGGGTATCAGGCCGCCCGAGCGAATCGGTGTCCGCAACCCCCCGCGGCACCCTTCGACGTAGGGTGGGCCAAGCGCCGCGGGCCCACCACGCCGATCGCGCCGATCTGTAGTGCGCACCCTTCGTTGTTCCCACTCGGGAAACAGCGCTGAAAAGAGGCTTTGCCATTGCGAACGCAGCGCGACAATCGAGGCCGAGCTCGGGGGAATCCGCAGCTTATGGATCGCCACGTCGCTGCGCTCCTCGCGATGACCGCCTACTCAGCACTTACCTGGGCTTGGGGTTGCGTGGTCGGTGGACAATGCTGACCGCAAAACAGTCGGCATCATGAAGTGCATCTGCGTCGCACTTTACGGAACGCCCCATGAATTTCGGCTGAACCGCGCTCACGATCGTGTCCCGGAAGTGACTCCTGCTCGTTCCTGTCCTGACGGCGCCGACAGGCGTTATGTTTCACGTGAAACATCCATCGCTCGCGACGATGCATGCCCGATTCACCGAGTCCGGCGCCGCTAGTCTGAACTCAGGTCTGATTCGTAGCCGGTGGCGCGGGTCCGGATCAATCCAGGCTGGTGACCAAGCCTTGTTTCACGTGGAACATCCTTGCATCCGGTCGGGCCCCGGCAGTCCGTTGAGCCCAGCCCCGATCGACCGTCGTCGCGAGACATTGCCACCCAAGGGAGACCACGGCCTCCATGATGCCGCCAAGCCCCGTCTCGTCCATCTCCGCCACCGCGTCATCCAGCAGCAACAGGGGCGTCAGCCCTTGCGGGCCGCTCGCCACCTGCACCAGCCCCTGCGAGACCACCAGCGCATTGAGCACGCGTTTCTGCTCGCCCCGGGAGGCCTCGCGAATCGGGCGGCCTGCGACGCGGATATCCAGATCCGCCTTTTGCGGTCCGCTCTGGCCGAAACCCCGCTCCAGGTCGCTGGGGCGGCTTCTGGCGTAGGCCTCGAGCAGGGATTCGGCCTCAGGCCATCCCGGACGGAAGCTGACCTCGATCTGCGCCGGCAACCCTTCCCGGAGCCCCGCGGTCGAGGCATCACAGAGGAACCCGGCCAGTCGCTGCGTAAAACGCTCCCGCATCCCGGTCAGCCGCGTACCCGCGGCGGCGGCCACCGTCTCGAAGCGAGCCGCCAGCTTGCCATCCTGTTCCCGGAGCGCCGCGTTGCGTTGCTCGTGGGCACGTCGCCAGGTCTGCCATTCCCCGGCAAAGCCGGAATCGACGTAGAACGCACCCCAGTCCAGCAGCCTTCGCCGCTCCTCGGGCGGTCCGGTCAGCAGCTCAAAGGACCCCGCATGCACCGCGACCAGCGGGAGTCGCCGAACAATCTCCCAGTGGCCATCGATCCACTGGCCATTCAATCTCGATCGCCGTTGCCCCGCCCACTCGACCGCAACACGCGACCGCCCATGATGGGGATCCTGCACTTCTCCCGCCACTGCGAATTCCGTCCGCCCGGAACAGGCCACCCGCGCCAGCCGGTGGGTTCGGAAGGAGCGCCCCAGACCCAGCACATGACAGGACTCCAGTAGCGATGTCTTGCCGGAGCCATTGCCCCCAACGAAGACATTGAGGCCCGGCCCGAGGACGATGCGCCCCTCGACGAGATTGCGCACGCCCTGGTTCCAGAGCTCAGTCAACATGGAGGGGAGGTAATGGAGGCTTCATCGGAGATCCTGATTATCGCGGAAGCCTTCCCCGAGCGAAACGCTCCCTTGCACGGGGGCCCGCCAGGAGGCCGTCCCAGCGGGGGGTCCGACGTCCGCGAGATGCCCGCGGTCTGAATGCCCGTCCAGACTGGGATCGCCGAAAGGGATCACCTCTCTCGAAGAGACCACCCCTCACAGCGGCTTGCTGCCTGAACGGCCTGGACATCCTCCAAGGGCTTGCGCCGCACAGTGACCCGGCTTCCCGGGTGGCCAGGTCCGCCCCTTGGGGATCACCTCAGTGAAGGGCGACGGAGCATTTCAAGGCGGGCAGTCCCGGCGGGAGGAACGGGCCGGCCAGCCATCGGGCCTATGGATTCCCATCCGCATCGATGCCACCGCCGATCCTGCTTTGAAGGGTTCCCATGAACATCGATCGATGACCGCGGGACCCCTTCTTCTCGCGGCTCACGCGGAGGCTTCGTCGTCTACGAAGCCCCGGCATCAACGCGGCGGGGCACGCTGGGCATGTCCACGGATCGCCAGCCGGTCCGGGAGCCGCCGACCGCCGCCGCGGCGCGTCTGACGAAACAATCCGAGACCGCGCTTCCCGTCTAGAGCCGCATCGGCATCACGACGTAGCGTGCGCGGTCGGGGGGTTCCGCGAGAATCAGCGCCGATGAGTTGCCGTCCCGAAGCTCTATCCGGACCTGATCGGAGCCGATCGCACCCAGTACGTCCACCAGGTAGGTCAGGTTGAATCCGATCTCGACAGGCTCGCCCTGGTATTGCGCCGGAAAGCTCTCCTCCGCCTCCTCGCGTTCGGTGTTGTGGGTCACCACACGACAGCCATCGCCCGTTGCCATCAGCCGTACGCCGCGGTACTTGTCGCTGGCCACGATGGCCACCCGGTTCAGCGCCTGGCGCAGATCCTCGCGCTCCGCGACCAGTTGCGCCGGCTGGTCCTGCGGGATCACCCGTTCGTAATCCGGGAACCGGCCGTCGATCACCTTGCTGGTCAGTCGCGCCCCGCCGAAGTCGAAGGCGATCTGTCCGGCACCGAAACCCACCCGCACCGGGGTCTCGTCTTCGAGCAGATTGCGACGCAGTTCCTGCACCGTCTTGCGCGGAATGATGCATTCCTGCGCCGACACCGCCGGGCTCTCCAGGTCGGCCTCGTTCAGGGCCAGGCGATGGCCGTCGGTTGCGACCGCACGCAGCGTCGAGCCATCCACGACCAGCAGCAACCCCTGCAGGTAGTAGCGCACGTCCTGCTGTGCCATCGAGAACATCGTCGCCTCCACCAGGCGCCGCAGAAGCCGCTGCGGCACCGTGAGCCATTCCTCGATCGCCAGCGATTCCAGTTCCGGAAAGTCCTGTCCCGGCAGCGTCGCCAGGCTGAACCGGGAAGACCCGAACCCGACGGTCAGGCGTTCGCCGTCGACGCGGGCGGTCACCGTCGCATCGGCCGGGGCCGCGCGCACCACGTCGAGCAGCTTGCGCACCGAGACCGTGCTGTCCAGACCCTCGGCGGCCTCTCCCGGTGTGGTCGCGGTCCACGCGAGTTCCAGGTCCGTGGTATCCAGCTGGATTCCCTCGGCCACGGGCCGGATCCGCACGTTGCCGAGGATCGGCATCGTCAACCGTTTCTCGGCCGCCCCGACGATGCGCTGGAGGGCCTCGGTCATGCTCTCCCGGTTGAACGAAAACTCCATCGGCTCGGTTCCCCAATCAGTGTTCTAGATATATCAGGACAATAGTATTAAGTGCCCGCCGTTACCCGGTATAAGGTTTATTTTTTCTTTTAAAAACAATAGCTTGAACTATATTTTCGGTACCGTGAATGCTGTGTTCAGCCTGTGGAAAACCACCCCATGGTTCCGCACCCGGAAATGGTGCGCAGTTTCCGAACACGATATCCACAGCCTCTCAACTGCTGAGTGTGCGCAACAGTATCCTGTAGTCGTTCTCCACGTTCGCGTCCTGTTCGCGCAGCTCCGCGACCTTCCTGCAGGCGTGAATCACCGTGGTGTGATCGCGCCCCCCAAAGGCCTGGCCGATCTCCGGCAGGCTGTGCTGCGTAAGTTCCTTCGCCAGCGCCATCGCGATCTGCCGCGGCCGCGTGATCGACCGGCTGCGGCGTGTCGAATGCAGATCGCTCACCTTCACCCGAAAGTACTCGGCCACGGTCTTCTGGATGTTTTCCAGCGTCACCAGCTTGCTCTGCACCGCCAGCAGGTCCTTCAGGGCATCGCGGGCGAAGTCGACGGTGATTGCCTTGCCGGTGAAATGCGCGTTCGCGATCACGCGGCGCAGCGAGCCCTCGAGTTCCCGGACGTTCGACCGGATCCGCTTGGCCATGAAGAAGGCGACCTCGCTGGGCAGCTCGACCCCGGACTGCTCCGCCTTGCGCTGCAGGATCGCCACCCGCGTCTCGAGCTCCGGCGGATCGATCGCAATGGTCAGCCCCCAGCCGAAGCGCGAGCGCAGCCGTTCCTCCAGCCCCTCCACCTCCTTGGGGTAGCGATCGGAGGTCAGGATGATCTGCTGCTGCCCCTCGAGCAAGGCGTTGAAGGTGTGGAAGAACTCCTCCTGCGAGCGCTCCTTGCCGGCGAAAAACTGGATGTCGTCGATCAGCAGCGCGTCCGCAGTCCGGTAGTGCTGCTTGAAGTCGTCGATGGCATTGTGTTGCAACGCCTTGATCATGTCTGCAACGAAGCGCTCGGAATGGAGATAGATGATCCGGCCCCCGGGGATCCGGTCCAGGATGCGGTGCCCGATCGCGTGCATCAGGTGGGTCTTGCCCAGTCCCACCGACCCGTAGATGAACAGCGGGTTGTAGGCGATCCCGGGATTCGCGGCCACCTGCAGACTGGCCGCCCGCGCAAGCTGGTTGGACTTGCCCTCGACGAAGGTCTCGAAGGTGAAGGTCGGGTTCAGGTTCGACACGGCGGAGACCGGCCGCACGCCCGTTCCCGGCGCGGTCCGCGGTGCACGCGGCGTCTCCGCCGGCAGCGCGGCCTCGGCCCCGCCGATCCCCAGCGCGACCCTGCGGGGCTGATGCCCCTGGCCGAGCTCGTTCACGGTGCCCTTGATGGTCGGCAGGAAGTGGTCACGCACGTGTTCGAAGACGAACTGGTTCGGTGCCAGCAGGCGGAGGTTGCCGTCGTCTTCCTCGGCGTGAAGGGGTCTCAACCAGGTGTTCAGCTGCTGCTCGGAGAGTGTGCCCTGGAGGCGGTCCAGGCAGGCTGTCCACAGGGTGTTTGCTGGCACGCACGGCTCCGGTGGCGGGAGGATCGACCCCCAAGTCTACGCTGATCCCGCAGGCGGGTTCCATCGACCGAAGGGAACAGTCCGGGGACGGCAGGAACCGGTGGGGCCTGCGCCACACCCCCACTCCGACCCTCCCCGCAACCGGCCGCGGGATTGACTTTCCGGGCACCCGCGGGTAGCGTTCAGCGCCCCTGACGATTTCACTCCCGGAACCCACGCCATGAAGCGGACATTCCAGCCCAGCCAGCTCCACCGCGCCCGCACGCACGGCTTTCGCGCGCGCATGTCCACCCGCGCCGGCCGCAAGGTCCTGAACGCCCGCCGCGCCAAGGGCCGCAAGCGCCTCTGCCCGTAACCGGGCGCGCTGGCGTGCCCGCCCCACCATCCCCAACGCCGGACCGATGACGGCAGCGGGGCGGGCCCCGGAACACGCCTTCCCGCGCTCGGAACGGCTTCTGACGGGCCGTCAGTACCAGCGGGTCTTCTCCCGTGCGCGGCGCGTTCCCGGGGCCCGGTTCATGCTGCTCTACCGGCCCCAGGATCCGCCGACAGGGCCCGCGAGGCTCGGGCTGGCCATCTCCAGGAAGCACGCGCGGCGGGCGGTGGAACGCAACCGGCTCAAGCGGATCGCACGCGAGGCCTTCCGGGCACGGAGACAGGTACTGCCCCCGGTCGATATCATCGTCCTGTCCCGCGCTGGGGCCGCCGGAGCCGGCCGCGCCGAACTCAGGGCCGAACTCGACCGGCTGCTGGAGAAACTGAAATGATGCGAGCGCTGCTGCTGTTCCCGATCCGTGTCTATCAGTACACGATCTCCCCCTTCATGGCGCCGCATTGCCGGTATCATCCCACCTGCTCGGAGTACACGGCGGAGGCAATCACGCGGCATGGAGGCCTGCGCGGCCTGTGGCTGGGCGTGAAACGGGTCGCCCGTTGCCACCCATGGGCCGAGGGCGGTTACGATCCCGTGCCCGACGAGCAATCGACCCACGATTTCCGGAAGTAGTCGAACCCATGGAAAACCTCCGCCCGATCCTCTGGCTCTCGCTCGCCTTCGTCCTGTTTCTGATGTGGCAGGCATGGAACGCGGACTACGGCACCCGGCCGACCGCCGATCCCGCGTCCGAGGTCGAGAGGGACGCGCCTCCCGAGCGGCCCGAGGATGTGCCGGAGGCACCGCAGATCGAGGGCGACGCCGCCGATCCGGTCGCCCCGCCCGAGGCCCTCCCGGAGCCGGGCCGCGACTCGATCAGCGTGCGCACGGATCTGCTCGATCTGCGCATCGATACCCGCGGCGGCACGATCACCCGGGCGGAACTGCTGAACTTCCCGGTCGACCCGCGGGAGCCGGACGTACCGGTGCGGCTCTTCGACCAGCGCGGGCGCGGTTATGTCGCGCAGAGTGGTCTCACGCACGACCAGGTGGAAGGCGTTGACGGCCCGGCGCGCGCGCCGTCGCATCACGCGATCTTCCAGGCGGAGACGGACAGCTTCGAGATGGGCGACGCGGACAGCCTGCGGGTCCCGCTGACCTGGACCTCGGAGGATGGCACCGTCCGCGTCACCAAGACCTATGTCTTCGAACGCGGCACTCACCTCGTCGACGTCGAGCACCGGATCGAGAACCTGAGCGACAGCCCCTGGATCGGGCGCCAGTACCGCCAGCTGCGTCACGGGCCGACGCCGCCGCGCGCCGATTTCTTCCTCTACACCTTCATCGGTGCGGCGTGGTTCGACGGACGCTATAACAAGGAACGCTTCGAGTCCTTCGAGGATGAACCGCTGGAGCAGCGCCTGGACGGCGGCTGGATCTCGGTGATCGAGCATTACTTCATGTCCGCATGGATACCCGGTGAGGACGAGATCAACGCGATGTACGCGCGCGCCGTGCCGGGCGTGGCCGGCGCGACCGACTACCTGATCGGGCTGCACTCGGCCGAGCCGCTGACCCTGGAGCCGGGTGCGTCGGACGTGCTCTCCACCCGCTTGTGGATCGGACCCAAGACGCAGTCCGAGCTGCGCGAGATCGCACAGGGACTCGAACTCACGGTGGATTACGGCATCTTCACCTTCCTGTCGAAGCCGTTGTTCTGGCTGCTGCGCGTGATCCACGACTTCGTCGGCAACTGGGGCTGGTCGATCGTGATCCTGACGATCCTGATCAAGCTGGCCTTCTTCCACCTCTCCGCGACCAGCTACCGCTCGATGGCCAAGATGCGCGCGGTGGCGCCGAAGCTTCAGTCCCTGAAGGAACGCTACAAGGATGACAAGCAGCGCATGAACACCGCGCTGATGGAGTTGTACAAGAAGGAGAAGATCAACCCGCTCGGAGGCTGTCTGCCGATCCTGGTGCAGATTCCCGTCTTCATCGCGCTCTACTGGGTGCTGCTGGAGTCGGTCGAACTCCGCCAGGCGCCCTGGATGCTGTGGATCCAGGACCTGTCAACGCGGGATCCGTACTTCATCCTGCCCGTGATGATGGGCCTGACCATGTTCATCCAGTACAAGCTGAATCCGCCGCCGATGGACCCGATCCAGCAGAAGATCTTCATGGCCCTGCCGGTGGTGTTCACGGTCTTCTTCGCCTTCTTCCCGGCCGGCCTGGTGCTCTACTGGTTCACCAACAACCTCTTCTCGATCGGGCAGCAGTACGTGATCACGCGCAAGATCGAGGCGGGAGCCGCAAAGAAGAACTGAGCGCTTGACCCCCGATCCGGACACCATCGTCGCGCTGGCCACCCCGTCCGGGGTCGGCGGCATCGGCGTGGTCCGGCTGTCGGGGCCACGGGCGATGGCGCTGGCCGAGGCCATTGCGGGTGTGGACATCCGCCCGCGCCGGGCCGCCCACCGACGTCTGCACGATGCCGACGGGATGGTGATCGACGACGGCGTCGTGATCCTGTTCCCGGGTCCGCATTCCTACACCGGCGAGGATGTGGTCGAGCTGCAGGGACACGGCAGCCCGGTGCTGCTGGAGCAACTGATCGAGACGGCCCGGCGCCTCGGCGCACGCCTGGCGCGTCCCGGGGAGTTTACCGAGCGGGCGTACCTCAACGGGCGCATGGACCTCGCCCAGGCCGAGGCGGTGGCCGATCTGATCCATGCCCGGACCGCCACTGCTGCGCGACTCGCCCGTAACAGCCTGGACGGCGCGCTCGCGCGGGAGATCGAGCCGGTGGCTGCGGAGCTCCGGCAGCTGCGGGTGCTGATCGAGGCAGAGATCGACTTCGGCGAGACCGACCTTGAATCCGCGGTGGCCCCCGAGGTCGCGGGTCGGGCGGCTGGGCTGGCCGCCCGCGTCGAGGCGCTGCGCACCCGGCTGCAACCGGCACGGGTCTACGCTGCGGGAATGCGGCTGGCGCTGGTCGGGGCCCCGAACGTCGGCAAGTCCAGCCTGATGAACCGGCTCGCCGACGCCGAGGTCGCGATCGTCACCGACCGCCCGGGGACCACGCGCGACCTGCTGCGCGCGAACATCGCGATCGACGGCATCCCGGTGGAGCTCGTCGACACCGCCGGCATGCACGACAGCGAGGACGAGGTCGAACGTATCGGCATCGAGCGTGCCCGCGACGCCGCGGCCGGCGCGGACCTGGTCCTCGAGATCCGCGACATGGCCCGCCCGGACGCGCGCGCGGCGCTTCCCGAGCTGCCGGGCATCCCAAGACTGCGGGTGTGGAACAAGGCGGACCTGATGCCCGGTACGACCGTTGCGGACGGCCTGCCGGTGTCCGCGCTCACGGGTTCCGGACTCGACGCCCTGCGCGCGAGGATCCGCGAACAGGCCGGGCTTGCCGACGGCACCGGCGAGCGGTTCAGCGTGCGCACCCGTCACCTCGAGGGACTCGAGGGCGTGGCCGCGGCGCTCGGTCGCATCCACGCGGACCAGCCCCCGGACCTGATCGCCGAGGACCTGCGCCTGGCCGAGCGCGCGCTCGAGGAGCTGCTGGGGCGCGGCGATCACGAGGCCCTGCTCGGCGCGATCTTCGCCGGTTTCTGCATCGGGAAGTAACGCCGCCCGGGCCGCGTGGGAGCGGCCTCTGGCCGCGAT
>NZ_JAWLHP010000058.1:8799-17731 GCF_041690275.1 Thioalkalivibrio sp. | reverse complement strand
GCATCGCGGCTGGAAGCCGCTCCTACACGGCCGCCTCGGCACATGCGGGAGGCAAGCCTTCTCGGCGACTTCAGGCGTTTGCCTAGGCCTTGCCCTGGATCACGGCCATCATCTCCTCGCGCTCGCTGGCCGCATTCTCGATCAGGTCCAGCTTCCCTTCCTCGTTGGGCGCGGGAAGATCCAGCCGGGTGAACGCCGGTACTTCGTGGAAACGGGGAATGGCGGCGTCGGGGTCCGACTGGTTCAGGTGATAGAGTCGGGCCACGATGACCAGGTCGCAGTAGTCCGGCGGGCCTTCGTGGTCGCGAAGCCAGTTGCCGGACTCGCGCACGACCATGCTCATGCCCGGCTCCATGCTCCAGGATGCAAACACGATTTCGCCGACCACACCGTGGAGCTTCTCGATGATCGCCGTGACCTCCTCATCGGTCGCTTCCGGATGATTGCGGCCGACGTAGTCGAGAATCGGAACAGCCCCCACGTCGTGCAACAGGCCGGCAAGCAGGGCCTGCTCCGCATCCAGGCCCTTGCATTGACGGGCCAGCAGGAAGCTCAGCACCGAGACATGCACGCTGCGGTCCCACAATTCGTGCATACGCCGCTTCAGCACCGGGGAGCTGGAGCGGAAGACCTGCTGCATTGCGATGGTCAGCGCCAGCCTGCGCGCGGCGACCAGCCCCAGCCGGACGGTCGCGTCGCGCACGCTCTTCACCGGGTTGCCGACCCCGTAGGCGGCGCTGCTGGCCGCGCGGATCAGCCCGGCGGTGATCGCGATGTCCAGCGACACGATGCCGGACAGGCGCTTGATGTCCACGTCCGGGTCCTTCATTGCCGTCTGGATCTTGATCGCCACTTCCGGAAGCGCGGGAAGTTCGAGCTTTTCCTCCTGGCAGGCCGCGTAGACCTCCGCGAACAGGGCGCTCTCGGTGTCGTCGAGCTCCGTCTCCTCGACCTCGTAGCCGGACTGGCTCTGCTGCCCGTGGAGAATCCCGTAGAGACGCTGATCGAGTCGCAGCACGACTGCCGTGCCGGAGGCCACCGCGTATTCCTGGAAGCGCCCCTCGGAGAACAGCGGCTGGCGCGCCCGGGTCGAGCCGGCCGCCACGCTGATGGACCCGCTGCTGGTCACCAGGTTCACGCTGCCCTCGACCACGTAGACGAGCCAGCGGTGTTCCGCCGACGCGTCCAGCCGCTGACCGTAGCGCAGGTCTCCAAGCCGGCCTCTCTGGGCCAGTCCGGACCGTTTTTCGCGGTCCAGGTCCCCGACCGGAGACAGCCCGTCCAGCATCTGGGGTTGAGGAATGCGGTTATCCACCGTCGCGCCCGCCTCGTGTTCCGTCGTTGTCCCCTGCGGACGGCAGCCGCCGTCCGCACCCTGTGGTCTGGACTGGAGGGCCCCGGATCGGCCATCGGGATACCGCGTACGGACCGTGATTCGGTCCCTGGCCCATCCCGACCCGCGG
Organism: Thioalkalivibrio sp.; assembly: GCF_041690275.1. NCBI lineage: Bacteria > Pseudomonadati > Pseudomonadota > Gammaproteobacteria > Chromatiales > Ectothiorhodospiraceae > Thioalkalivibrio > Thioalkalivibrio sp. The sequence continues at coordinate 16,268 of NZ_JAWLHP010000058.1, read as the reverse complement.
GGCCCTGGCCCCCACCCTTGTAGCCTGCTGTATCGGCCCGGCGGCAGTGGACTTGAGGGCGTGATCACCAGCGCACGAGGTGAGCCTGCATCAGTGCTGCAGCAACTCGGTCCAACCCGACAGGGCGCCATTGGCGTCGGCCGGGTCATCCCCGGAGGGACGCCGGTAGCGCCCCTGCACCTCGCGCACGGTGCCGATGCCCTCGATCTGGCCGCGGACGCGCATCAGCACCTCGTCACCGTCGAAGCGCAGCTCCTGCACCGACCAGCTCAGACCCGGCCGGATGACCCGGTCCAGCGCTCCCAGCGCCGCCATCGCGCCCTCGGGATCGCCCCAGAAGAGCTGGTCGTGGCGTTCCCCCCAGGTCTCTTCCTGCCACCACCGTCCCGCGTGCAGGAGCCCCGCCTCGGCCGCCAGGAAGATCTCCGCGACCTGGCGCTGGTTGCCCGCGATTCGTTCATCGACAATCGCCTGCGTCATGCCGGTCACCGCGATCAGACTGCCCACGGCCAGCAGCACCAGCACCACCGCCAGCGCGATCCCGCGTCGACCCGACCGCATCCCCGGAGCCATCAGATGGAGGGCTGCTCGGCCAGCACCGCGTTGCGCAGGCTCACCATGAACTCCACCTCGTGGGCCAGCAGCTGCTGGCCCACCCGGCTCTCCAGCTCCAGCTCCACGCGCAGCGCGACCGGCCGCTCCCAGTTCGGGTCGCCGGCGGCATCGACCGCGACGGCGTTCATCGAGCGCACGGCGCTGACCAGGGGCTGATTCTGGGCCGGAGACGCGTCGTTCCCGCAGCGCAGCTGATTGTCGTGCACGCTGTAGACACTGGCGACCCAGGGCCCGGTCTCGCCCAGGCAGTTCATGCCGGCCTTGCGCACGGTGAATAGCTGCTGCGTTTCGCTGCCGGGGTCACCGGGCTCCAGCCCCCCGGCAAGATCGAGCATCCCGCCCTCGCGCAGGCCCGCGCCGCGGATGTCCCGTGCCATGAAATCGGTCGCGAAGCGCAGATTCTCCTTCATCGTCGCGACCCGCTCCTGCTCGAGCTGCAGCTGCCGCACGCTCAGGAACAGGCTCACCGCCCCCGCGACCAGGAGCAGGCCGAGGGTCATCGCAACCATCAGCTCGACCAGGGAGAAGGCCCGCTGCGCCTTCTCGGGGCTCATGATCCCGGCTCCTGCGGCAGCTCGATGGCGTAGTCCAGCTGCACGCGGCCCTGCTCCGCATCCGCGAAGCGCTCCTCCGCCCAGGACACCGAGATCACCCGCCCGGTCCCGGCACCATTGACACGCACCTCAAGCCCCGGGAGACACACGTGCGGACCCGCCTGCGCGCAGTCCCGTCGCTGAACCCAGTCATCGACCCAGCCGAGTCCGGCATCTTCCCCGGCCGCGGCCATCCACAGCCGTTCACCGGCATCCGCGGCGATCAGGCTCGCGAGCGTGCGCTGATAGGCCGAGTGCGTGGCCTGCAATGCGTGCAGCTGCAGCGCCACGCTGCCCAGGGCGCCGACCGCGAGGACCAGCAGCGCAATCAGCGTCTCCAGCAGACTGAAGCCCGAGCAGGCACGGATCCGCAGCCGCGCCGGCACCGGAGCCGGCCGAGAACGCGCGGCCGGGGCATGGGCGTGACGCGGACCGGACAGGAGCGGCATACCGGTACCGGGCAGTCCTCGACGGTTCATGCGCAACCTCCCTGCTGCACACGGATACGGCCTGTCCGGCTGATCACGATCTGGCGTCCGGCGTCTCCGGCGCACAGGGTGATCGTGCCCATCTGCAGGGCGCCACTGACCTGCCGCGTACCTCCCAGCCCGACGTAGGAGACATAGCGCTGCACGGGCTTGTTGCCGCTGATGGTGATGCCGTCCACGGCCGGATCACCGGCGGCAAGGAGAGGATCGCCGTCGCTGCGCAGCGCGTCTCCGGAGGTGTCCAGAAAGACGATCCAGCCCTGATCCCAGCCGCCGTCCTCGGCGCAGTAGACGCCGTCGACGCTCTTGCACAGGGTCGCGCGCGCATTGTGGCGGACGGCCTCGGAGCGGGTGGCGTGAAGGGCCGCGACCAGGCGGTTGGTCGTGGTGGTCAGCCGGGTGTCCAGCACCAGGTCCCCGAAGGCCGGCACGCCGATACCGAGCAGTATCACGGCCACGGCCATCGTGACGAGGAGTTCGACGAGGGTGAGTCCCGCATCCCTGGGCATCGCTGGCCTCCTTCCCTGAGGCTATGCAGACGCCTGGAGAATAGCGCGCGATTCCGGCGGTTTGAACCTTCTCGGTGGTTCTATATCCAGGGGAGGGGAGCGGCAGCCCGCAAGACTCAGGCGCTGGCCCGCGACGCCTTCTTGCGCTCGTGTTCGAGCAGCAGCTTCTTGCGGATGCGGATGCCCTTCGGGGTCACCTCAACCAGCTCGTCGTCGTCGATGAACTCGATCGCCTGCTCCAGCGTCATGCGGATCGGCGGCGTCAGGATGATGTTCTCGTCGGAACCGGAGGCGCGGACGTTGGTAAGCTGCTTGGCCTTCAGCGGGTTCACCACGAGATCGTTGTCACGCGAGTGGATCCCGATGACCATGCCCTCGTAGACCTCTTCGCCCGGGCCAATGAACAGCTTGCCGCGCTCCTGCAGGTTGAACAGCGCATAGCCCAGCGCCTTCCCGGCGCCGTTCGCGACCAGCACGCCATTGCTGCGGGCGCCGATCGCGCCGGGCCTGAACGGGCCGTAGTGCTCGAACACGTGGTGAATGATGCCGGTGCCGGAGGTCGCGGTCAGGAATTCCGTCTGAAACCCGATCAGGCCGCGCGACGGCATGATGTAGTCCAGCCGGACCCGGCCCTTGCCGTCCGGCACCATGTCCTGCAGTTCGGCGCGACGGATGCCCAGGGCCTCCATCACCGTGCCCTGGTGGATCTCCTCGATGTCGATGGCGACGCGCTCGTAGGGCTCGCAGGCCTCGCCCTCCATCTCCCGCAACACCACCTCGGGGCGCGACACGCCGAGTTCGTAGCCCTCGCGGCGCATGTTCTCGATCAGGATGCCGAGGTGCAGTTCACCGCGTCCCGAGACCTTGAACTTGTCGGCGTCCGCAGTCTCCTCCACCCGCAGCGCGACGTTGTGCTTCAACTCCTCCAGCAGCCGCTCGCGCAGCACGCGGGAGGTGACGAACTTGCCCTCGCGCCCCGCGAACGGGGAGGTGTTCACCTGGAAGGTCATGCTGACGGTGGGCTCGTCCACGGTCAGCGGCGGCATGGCCTCGACCTTCGCGGGATCGCAGAGGGTGTCGGAGATATAGAGCTCGTCCATCCCGGTGAAGGTGATGATGTCGCCGGCCGCGGCCTCCGGGACCTCGATGCGCTGCAGGCCGTGGAAGCCCATGATCTGCAGCACGCGCCCGGAGCGCACATGGCCCATGCGGTCGATGACCTTCACCGGGGTGTTCGTGCGGATCTTCCCCCGGGTGATGCGGCCGATGCCGATCAGGCCCTGGAAGCTGTTGTAGTCCAGCGACGACACCTGCATCTGGAACGGGCCGTCGGCATCCACCTCCGGCGGCGGCACGCGTTCGACAATGGTCTCGAACAGACAGCCCATGTCGCCCTCGCGCACGTCGGCATCCAGACCCGCATAGCCCTGCAGGGCGGAGGCGTAGACGACGGGGAAGTCCAGCTGCTCGTCGCTCGCGCCGAGGCGGTCGAAGAGATCGAAGACCTGGTCGATGACCCAGTGCGGGCGGGCGCCGGGGCGGTCGATCTTGTTCACCACGACGATCGGCTTGAAGCCCATCGCGAAGGCCTTCGAGGTCACGAAGCGGGTCTGCGGCATGGGACCGTCGACCGCGTCGACCAGCAGCAGGACCGAATCCACCATGGACAGCACGCGTTCGACCTCACCGCCGAAGTCGGCGTGCCCGGGGGTGTCGACGATGTTGATGCGGTAGTCGTTCCAGCGGATCGCGGTGTTCTTCGCGAGGATGGTGATGCCGCGCTCCTTCTCGATCGCGTTCGAGTCCATCAGCCGCTCGCCCTGCTCGGTGCGGGCGTCCAGCGTGCCGGACTGGCGCAGCAGCTGGTCGACAAGGGTGGTCTTGCCATGATCGACGTGGGCGATGATGGCGATGTTGCGAAGATTGGCGGTCATGCGGGGCGGGCTCGGCGGCGAAACGGGGGCGGATTATACCTGTTCGCCGTTTTCGCTGCCGCCGACGTTAATTACGGGGACAGATTCAAAATCTGTCCCCGAGACCCCCGCGCTATGGAGTGCGGGAGCTTGCTCCCGCTCTCACGCGCGGAGGCTCGCTTCCGCGGCAGGAGGCGAGCCTCCTGCCGGACAAAGCGGCGGCAAGCTGCCGCACTCCATGGGGTGCTTAAAGAACGGGGGGGTGAGTTCGGGGATTCGCGAGAGTTCCGGCTCAATCCTCGAGATAGGTATAGCCGGTAAGTCCGTGCTCGAGCTCCGCGAGCAGTGCGCCGGCCTCGGCGCCGCGCAGGCCGATCGCATAGATCTTCTCGCGGTAGGCGCGACGCAGCGTCTCGGGCTCGAAGTGTACGTAGCGCAGCAGTTCGTCCACGGTGTCGCCGCGCTCGGGCTCCACCAGCCGGTAGCCGCCGTCCTCGGTGAGTTCGACATTGATGGAATCGGTGTCCCCGAAGAGGTTGTGCAGGTCGCCGAGGATCTCCTGGTAGGCGCCGACCAGGAAGATGCCCAGGAAGTAGTCCTCGCCCTCTCGCCACGGATGCAGCGCCAGCGTGCTGACGGTGGACTCGGCCTCCACGTAGCGGTCCACCCGGCCGTCCGAGTCGCAGGTCAGGTCCTGCAGCACCGCGCGCCGGTGCGGTGGCTCGTCGAGGCGGTGCAGTGGCACCACCGGAAAGATCTGGTCGATCGCCCACGCGTCCGGGATCGACTGGAAGACCGAGAAGTTGCAGAAGTACTTGTCCGCGAGCTTCTCCGTGAGCTCCGCGCGGATCTCGCCGGGCAGCGTGTTCCTCCCGTCCGCGAGCAGGCGCTGGCAGATCACGAAGTGGAGTTCCTCGGCGCGGGCCCGGTCGGACAGCGACAGCAGGCCACGCGCGAACCGGGCCTGCGACTCCGACAGGCCGTAGGCGGCGTCGTGGTAGATCTCCGAGGGCGGCCGGCGGTCGTCGTGCAGCAGAGCGCGCATGTCCGCGAGCACTGCGGGCTCCCCGGGCTCGGCCGGTGCCGGATCGCCTGCACCCGGGGCCGCCTCGCTGTCGATCACGTTGGTGATCAGCACCGCGTGGTGCGCGGTCATCGCGCGGCCCGATTCGGTGAAGATCTCGGGCATCGTGCGGTGCTGGTCGCGACAGATATGCGCCAGCGGCCGCAGGATGTTCAGCGCGTATTCCTCCACCGAGTAGTTCATCGAGCAGTCGTTGCGCGAGCGCGTGCCCTCGTAGTCCACGCCGAGCCCGCCGCCGACGTCGACGACCTGCAGGTTCGCGCCCGCGTCCGTCAGCGCCGCGAAATAATGCGCGGCCTCGCCCATCCCGGCCTGGATGTCGCGGATGTTGGCGATCTGCGAACCCATGTGGAAGTGCAGCAGCTGCATGTGTTCCAGCCAGTCGAGGCCTTGCAGGCGCTCCAGCAGGTGCAGCACGTCCGCCGCCGAGAGTCCGAACTTGGCCTTCTCGCCGCCAGTGTTCTGCCACTTCCCCTTGCCGATCGACGCCAGCCGCACGCGCAGGCCCAGCAGCGGCAGAATGTCCATCTCGCGCGACTGGCGGATCACCTCCTCGAGCTCGGACGGCTTCTCGACCACGATGTATACGCGGTGACCCAACCGGCGGCCGATCAGCGCGAGTCGCACGTACTCGCGGTCCTTGTAGCCATTGCAGACGATCACGGAACCGGCCGGCGCGAGCGCCAGCACGGCCATCAGCTCGGGCTTGGAGCCGGCCTCCAGTCCGACGCGGGCGTCAGGCTCGGCGAGGATGCGCTGCACGACGGAGCGCTGCTGGTTCACCTTGATCGGGTAGATGGCGGTGAAGCCACCGGTGTAGTCCAGTTCCGCGGCGGCCTCCTCGAAGGCCCGGGTCAGACGCTGCACGCGCGACCCGAGCACGTCCTGGAAGCGCACCAGCACCGGCGGCCCGATGTGTTCCTGGCGCAGCCGCTGGGCCAGTTCGAACAGATCCACCCCCGGGTGCTCCGGCCAGTCCGGGCGACGCATGACCATCCGGCCCTGCGGATTGATCTCGAAGAAGCCGCCGTTCCAGTACGCGATGCTGTAGCCCCGGCGGGCGTCCTCGATGGTCCAGTTCGTGTCGTTCATGCGTGATCACCGTCTGGTCGTGCGCGTGGCAGGCCCCCTCCCCAACCGTCCCCCGCAAGCGCGGGAGGAAGCTCTCTCCCCCTCTACCGCAGGCGGGAGAGGGGTCGGGGTGAGGGCCGCGGTGAGGCCCGGGGTAACCGCCAGGGGGTGAGGCCCGGGCCCCGAGAACGTATCATACGCGCCACCCCACCTGCCCACGGCCCGGAGCCCCACCAAGATGACCCTCGACGAGAACTGGTTCAGCGAGACCGATCAGGACATGGCCTTCTCCCTGCGCATCAGGGGCAAGCTGCACGAGGAGCAGACCCCCTTCCAGAAGATCGAGGTCTACGACACCGTCAGCTTCGGCAAGCTGATGGTGATCGACGGCTGCGTGATGCTGACCGACCGCGACAACTTCATCTACCACGAGATGATGGCCCACCCGGTGCTGTTCGCACACCCGAACCCGAAGAAGGTGCTGATCATCGGCGGCGGCGACTGTGGAACGCTGCGGGAGGTGCTGAAGCACGACTGCGTGCAGCGCGCGATCCAGGTGGACATCGACGAGCGCGTGACGCGGGTCTCCGAGCAGTTCTTTCCGCAGTTGTGCGAAGCCAATGACGACCCCCGGGCGGATTTGCGCTTCGACGACGGAATCGCCTACGTGAAGAACGCGGAGCCGGGCTCGATCGATGTGATCGTGATCGACTCCACCGACCCGGTCGGGCCGGCCGAGGGACTGTTCTCGACCCCCTTCTACAAGGACTGCCTGCGGGCGCTCGGGCGCGACGGGCTGCTGGTGCAGCAGAGCGAGTCGCCGCTGTTGCACACCGACAGCATCATCCGGCCGATGCACGACAGCCTGCGCGCGGCGGGCTTTCTGGACATGCTGACCCTGCACTTCCCCCAGGCGAGCTATCCCTCTGGCTGGTGGACCGCGACCATCGCGGCAAAGGACGCGACCGTGTGCTTCCACCGCGAAGAGGCCGCGGAGGAGCTAGGGTTCCACACCGACTACTACAACGCCGCGATCCAGCGCGCCGCGGCGGCAACGCCGGAGTTCTTCCGGAGAAAGCTGTTCGCTTGACCGGGTTCCCGGCGCCGCGGGATCGCGGGATCGCGGGATCGCGGCTGGAAGCCGCTCCTACAGCGATGCCCGGCGTGGGATCGCGGCTGGAAGCCGCTCCTACAGA
>NZ_JAWLHP010000058.1:0-8699 GCF_041690275.1 Thioalkalivibrio sp. | reverse complement strand
CCCGGCGTGGGATCGCGGCTGGAAGCCGCTCCTACAGACATCGCTCCTACAGACATCGCTCCTACATCCGGTCGTGCTCGCGCAGGAGTTCCTCCAGGGCGGACTGGTCCAGGATGGGAACGCCGAGCCTTTCGGCCTTTCCGAGCTTGCCGCCGGGGTTCTCGCCAGCGATCACGGCAGTGGTCTTGGCGGACACGCCGCCGGTGACCTTTGCGCCCAGGGCCTGCAGCCGCGCGCTCGCCTCCTCGCGGGTCAGGCCCTCGAGGCTGCCGGTCAGTACGTAGGTCCGGCCTGCCAGCGGCTGCGGGCGCTCGGCGGCGGGCCGCGTCTCGGGCCAGTGCACGCCCGCGCGGCGAAGGGCCTCGATCACCTCCCGGTTGTGCGCCTCCGCGAAGAAGCTCGCGATGTGCCGCGCGACCACCGGTCCCACGTCCCGGATGCCCTCCAGCTCTTCCACCGAGGCCTGCATCAGCGGCTCCAGCCCGCCGAAGTGCTCGGCCAGCGCCCGCGCGGTGACCTCGCCCACCTCGCGGATGCCCAGTGCGAAGATGAACCGTGGCAGCGTGGTCTCGCGCGCGCGCTCCAGCGCCTCCTCCAGGTTCCGGGCCGACTTCGCGCCAATGCGCTCGAAGCCCTCCAGCCGCGTCGCATCGAGTTCGAAGAGTTCCGCCGGGGTACTCACCGTCCCGGTCCCGACCAGCTGCTCGATCAGGCGGTCGCCGAAGCCCTCGATGTCCATCGCCTTGCGCGACACGAAGTGGCGCAGGGACTCGCGCCGCTGCGCCGGGCAGACCAGCCCGCCGGTGCAGCGCGCCACCGCCTTGCCCTCTTCCTGCTCGACGTGGGAGCCGCACTCGGGGCAGGCCTCCGGCAGCCGCACCGGTCGCGTGTCCGGCTCGCGCTCGCCCCCGGCGCGGCCGACGACCTCCGGGATCACGTCTCCGGCCCGGCGCACCACGACCCGGTCCCCGATGCGGATGTCCTTGCGCGCGACCTCGTCCATGTTGTGCAGCGTCGCGTTGCTCACCATCACGCCCCCGACCAGCACCGGCTGCAGCCGCGCCACCGGGGTCAGCGCGCCGGTACGTCCGACCTGAAAGTCCACCGCCAGCAGCTGCGTGGTGCGCTCCTCGGCCGGAAACTTGTGGGCCAGCGCCCAGCGCGGTGCCCGGGCGACGTAGCCCAGGCGCTGCTGGTCCGCGCGCCGATCCACCTTGAAGACCACGCCGTCGATGTCGTAGGGCAGCTCGGCGCGGCGGACGGCCATCTGCCGGTAATAGTCCAGCGCGCCCCGAGCCCCGGTCACCCGGTCGCGCTCCGGACAGACCGGGATGCCGATGGTCTTGAACCAGTCGAGTACCGCGTACTGGGTATCCGGAAGCTCGAAGCCCTCGGGGACCCAGCCCGGACCGTAGGCAAAGAAGCTCAGCGGCCGGCGCGCGGTGACCGCCGGATCGAGCTGGCGCAGGCTCCCGGCCGCCGCGTTGCGGGGGTTCATGAAGCCGCGCTCCCCCGCGGCATAGAGGCGCGCGTTCAGCCGCTCGAAGTCGGGCCGGCGCATGAAGACCTCCCCGCGCACCTCGAACTCCGCCGGCCATCCCGAGCCCTCGAGCGACAGCGGGATCGCGCGCACGGTGCGCACGTTGCCGGTCACGTCCTCGCCGGTTTCGCCGTCGCCACGGGTTGCGGCCTGCACCAGCCGGCCATCGCGGTAGAGCAGGCTGAGCGCCAGCCCGTCGAGCTTCGGCTCGGCCATGTACTCGACTCCCGGCTCACTGTCACGGTCCAGCCGCTCGCGCACCCGGCGATCGAAGGCGAGCAGCTCGTCCTCGGTAAACCCGTTGTTCAGAGAGAGCATCGGCAGCCGGTGGCGCACCGGCTCGAAGCTGGTGGCCGGCGCCCCCCCGACCCGCTGGGTCGGCGACTCCGGCACCACCAGCTCGGGATGCTCGGCCTCGATGCGCTGCAGTTCCGCCAGCAGTTCGTCGTATTCGGCGTCGCTGATCTCGGGATCGTCCAGCACGTAGTAGCGCCGGTCGTGATAGGCGATCCGCTCGCGCAGCTCAGCGGCCCGGCGGGCCGCGCCCGCCGCGCGGTCCCGTCGGGTCACTTCGCGGCCTTTCTGCGCAACAGGTCCGGTCGGTGGCGCAGCAGCCAGTGGTTCATGTCCTCGCGCATATGGGCGAGCGTCTGATTGGTCGCGGTGGACTGCTGCGCGTCCAGCACCCGTCCTCCCAGATCGCGCGCCAGCACGTGTGCCGTCTCCAGCAGCACCTCGAAGGCGCGCTGCGGCCGGTCACAGGCATGCAGCTGCAGGAACAGCGTGATGCCGGGCGTCATCATGTCGGCGAGGTCGTCGTCGCCGAGCGTGCCCGGCGCGACCATGTTCGCGGCGCTGAACAGCGGGTCGCCGTCCGGCGGGTCGCCCTCTTCGCGGTAATGGTAGATCGACATCTCGCCGAGCCCGAGCCCGGCCCGGCGCAGCGCGGCCCCCAGCGCGACCCCGGTGAACGGCCGGTTGCGCGGCGCCACCACGTGCAGCACCAGGATCTTTTCGGGCCTCGTGTCCGGCGACAGGGGGTTGCGGCCCACCACCCGTGGCTCCGACACGTCGTCGAAGTGTTCCCCTGCCGCCCGCCGGCCCGGGGGCGGGGCCGGCTGCGCATCGTCAGCGGGGGCCCGGGGCTTCGGTGCCGGGGTCCCGCCCGCCGCGACGCGCTGCTTCAGGTCGGAGAACACCGATGCGACCTTCGCGCCCGCGCGCTTGGCCACCAGCGGCACGTCAGGCCGCGGGCCGCGGGGTGCCGGTCCGGGCACGGGTTGGGATTCGGGTTCCGCCCCAGGCTCGGGCCCGGGTGTCTTCGATTCGGGTGCCGGGGCCGATTCCGGCTCCCGCGCCGGCCAGGCCACCGGCTCGGAAGCCGGGCCGCGGCTTGGACGCTCGTTGCCGGCTGCCGGCGCCGCAGCCTGTGGCGGTGTCCGGCTCACGGGCCGTTCCTCGGGCTCGAGCAGGTTGTCGAGACCGCTGACGCCCTCGCCCAGCACCGGCTCGATGTCGGGGTCATCGCGATGGGCACGGATGTGCACCCCGGTATCGTCACCCCAGTCGTCGAGGTCCATCTCCCGGTCCTCGCGCCGGCCGCGTACGCGCATGCGGTGCGCGATCCAGATGCCGGCGACGAGAATCACGCCGAAGATCAACAGGCTGATACGCAACCAATCCACAGGAAAGACCTCTCGCGTTCCTTCAGGCTTCCGCCAGTTCCACGGCGGCGTCGACGTCCACGCTCACCAGGCGGGAGACGCCGGGTTCGTGCATGGTAACGCCGATCAGCTGCTCCGCCATGGCCATGGTCGACTTGTTATGGGTGATGAAGATGAACTGGATCCGCTCCGACATCTCCTGCAGCAGCGCGCAGAAACGTCCGACATTCGCCTCGTCCAGGGGAGCGTCGACCTCGTCGAGCATGCAGAAGGGCGCCGGATTCAGCTCGAAGATCGCGAACACCAGCGCCGCGGCGGTCAGGGCCTTCTCGCCACCGGACATCAGATGGATCGTGGACAGGCGCTTGCCGGGCGGCCGCGCCATGATCGCGATGCCGGTGTCGAGCAGGTCTTCGCCGGTCAGCTCGAGACGGGCCTCGCCGCCGCCGAACAGGCGCCGGAACTTCTGCCCGAGGCCCTCGTTCACCCGGTCGTAGGTCTCGCGGAACAGCGCCCGGGTCTCCCTGTCGATCTTGTGCATCGCCTGCTCCAGCGTCTCCAGCGCCGTGAGCAGGTCGTCGTGCTGTTCCTTCAGGTACTCGCTGCGCTCGGTCAGGGTCCGCGCCTCCTCGATGGCGGCCAGGTTGATCGGGCCGAGCCGTTCGATCTTGCGGTCCAGCGTGGCGATCGCGTCCTCCCAGGCCTGCGGATCGGCATCGTCGGGAAGCCCGGTCGCCAACGCGTCCGGATCCACCCCGCTCTCCCCGAGCTGGGCGGCGAGCTGCTCCTCCTGCACGCGCAGCTCGCGCAGTTCCAGCCGCCGCTCCTCGCAGCCACCCCGGCCGGCCTCGACCTGTTCCCCGAGGTCGCGCAGTTCGGTCGCGAGAAGACGCAGCGAATCGTCGCAGGCATCCAGCGCCGCACGCGCCCGGGTCAGGGACTCCTCCGCCTGGTGCCGCTGCTGCAGCTGTTCCTGGAGCTCGCGGCGCCACCCGTCCAGCGGCGCCAGACGCCCGGTACGCGCCTCCTGGAGCTGCGCGAGGCGTTCACGGTCACGCTCGCTCTGCTGTTCCAGGCGTTCGCGATGCCCCTGCTCAAGCGCCAGCCGGTGCCGCGCCTCCTGCACGGCAAGCAGGGTTTCCGACGCCCGCTCGCGCGCCTGCTGCAGACGGGTGCGGGCCTGGTGCTGGCGCGACTGCGTCTCCCGGGTCCGCTGCTCCAGCTCGGACTTGTCCCGGTCGAGGTCTTCCAGGGCCTGCAGCGCCTCGTTGCGCTCCCGCAGCGCGTCATCGCGCTGTGCCTCGGCCCGGGCGCCCTCGCCCTCCAGTTCCGCGATCTCCCGGGACAGGCGCCCGCGCCGTTCCTCGGCCTGCTGCGCCCGGTCGCGCAGCCGCTGCAGCTGGCCCTCGAGACGGTTCGCCTCGCGCTGGCTCTCGCGCAGCGCCGAATCGACCTCCTCGAGTTCCGCTTCGGTCTGATGCATCGCCTCCCTGCGCGCCTCGAGTCCGGCGGCGCGCTCGGCCCCGCGGGCCTCGAGCTCGGCCGCCTCGCGTTCCAGCTGACGCTCCAGGCGCAGGCGCTCGATCACGCCCTCCACCTGAGGGTCGGGGTTGCGGTGCCAGAGCCAGCCCTGCCCGATCCAGGTGCCGTCGCGCGTGACCACGCTCTCGCCGGGGGCACACCGGCCCAGCCGCTGCCGGGCCTCGGGCAGTGAGTCGACACAGTACACGGTCGCCAGCCGGGCGCGCAGCACGTCCGGACCCCGCACCCGCGCGGCGAGTGAATCCGCCGGGCAGACGCGCGCATCCGGCGCCGGGTCCAGGGCCCGGAAGGCCGCCGCGGGCAGGCTGTCGGGCATCTCGGCGAGGGACATCAGCACGGCCTCGAACCACTGCCCCAGCACCACCTCCACCGCGGCCTCCCAGCCGGGATCGACGTCCACCTGCTCCGCGGCCCGTCGGCCGGGATCGACACCGCGCTCGCGGGCCCACTGCTCGAAGCGCTGCCGGTCCTCGTTCTGATCGCGGCCCGGCAGGATCTGCAGGGACGCGAGGCGTCCGGCGACCTCGCGGGCCCTCTGCTCCAGCTCGTGGACCTCTTCCTGACCGGCCTGGAGTTCGCGGCGTTCCTCCGCCAGGCGCTCGGCGAGACCGGCGCGACGTTCCTGCAGCGTCTCGTGACCCCGGCTCGCGGCCTCGAAGGCCTCCTCGGCCGTTGCGAGCGCCGCGTCGGTGTCTGCACCGGACAGACGGTCCTGCTCCTCCTTCAGCCTCTCGAGGCGCTGCCGCGCCTGCTGCAGCAGCTGATCGGCATGATCCATCCGCGTTCGCGCCAACTGCGCCGCCTGTTGCGGCTCGGCCATCGCCTGGTGCCAGGCGGTCCGGGCCTCCTGCGCCGCGTGCATGTCCGCATCCGCTGCCTCCGCCTCGCGCTCTGCCTGTTCCAGCGCACCGGCCGCGGTCTGCTGCTCCCGCTCGTGAGCCTCGATCGCGGCGTCGGCGCTGTCCACCCGGTGCATCGCATCCAGCGCCGCGCGCTCGGAGTCCCGGATGCGGGTCTCCAGCTCCCCCTGTTCCCGGGCCTCGCGCTCCAGTTCCTCCTCGGCGTGGCGGATCGACTGCTCGAGCCGGGACACCTGCGCCGACACGTCGTAGAACCGCCCCTGGGCCTCCTGCAGCGTCCGCTCCCGTTCCGCGCGCTGCGCCCGCTGCCGTTCGGCCTCGGTCTCCTTCTTCTGCGCGCGGGCCTGCAGTCCGGCAAGCGCGGTCTCCGCCTCGGCCAGGGCCTGCTGCTCGCGGCCGAGCCGCTGTTCCTGGGCGCGCAGGCGCAGCAGCAGCAGTTCCGCCCGCCGCTCGCGCCGGTTCGCCGCCAGTTCCTGGTAGCGCTCGGCGACCTCGGCCTGGCGGGTCAGGCGCGCCGCCTGCCGGTCCACCTCCTCGCGCACGTCGTCGAGACGCTCCAGGTTCTCGCGCGTGTGACGGATGCGGTTCTCGGTCTCCCGGCGGCGTTCCTTGTACCGCGAGATACCGGCCGCCTCCTCCAGATAGACCCGCAGCTCTTCCGGCCGCGCCTCGATCAGGCGCGAGATCATGCCCTGTTCGATGATTGCGTAGCTGCGCGGCCCGAGGCCGGTGCCGAGGAAGAGATCGGTCACGTCGCGCTTGCGGGCGCGCAGCCCGTTCAGGTAGTACTTCGACTGCCCGTCGCGGGTCAGCGCGCGGCGCACCGAGATCTCCGCGTAGCTCGCGTACTCGCCGCCGAGGCGTCCCTCGCTGTTGTCGAAGAAGAGCTCGATGCTGGCCTGGCCGACAGGCTTGCGCGTCGAGGATCCGCTGAAGATCACGTCTTCGCCCGAGTCGCCGCGCAGGTGTTTGGCCGAGGACTCGCCCATCACCCAGCGCACTGCGTCGATGGTGTTGGACTTGCCACAGCCGTTCGGCCCCACGATGCCCACCCGGTTGCCGGGCAGCACCAGCAGGGTCGGATCAACGAAGGACTTGAATCCGGCCAGCTTTATACGGGCAAGTCGCACGGATGAATGGGGCCCAGTGGGGGTATCGGGGTAGAATCTTACATGGTTCGGCCCGGCGTGTTGCTCCGGCGCCATGAATCCGTCGCCTACAAGGATCACCCATGCCCAGCCAGCCCGGCAAGACCCTGGACAGCTTTCCCAATCCGAGACCGGAACGCGACTACACCATCCACATGCGCATCCCGGAATTCACCTGCCTGTGCCCCGCCACCGGACAGCCCGATTTCGCGGAACTGCATCTGCAGTACGTGCCGGATGCGAACTGTGTGGAACTGAAGTCGCTGAAGAACTACATGTGGTCCTACCGCAACGAGGGCGCCTACCACGAGGCGGTCACCAACCGCATCCTCGACGACCTGGTGGCGGCCGTGCAGCCGCGCTTCATGCGCCTGACCGCGGACTTCTACGTGCGCGGCGGCATCTACACCCAGGTCGTGGCCGAGCATCGCGCCGAGGGCTGGCACCCGGCCGAGCCGGTGGTGCTGCCGCCCCCGGTGCGCCAGTGAGCCGGAACCGTGGCCTCGAGAGCGTGAACCGGCATTGATCCGCCACTGCATCGGCATCGACCTCGGCACCTCGGGAGTGCGCGCCGAGGTGCTGGGTCCGGACGGAGCGATCGTGGCCGGCCTGCGCCGGGCCTGGCCTGAAGCGGGCCGGGTCCCGGCGGATGCCGCGGCCTGGTGGCACGGCGTCCGCGCGCTGCTGCGTGATCTGGCGGGCCGGATGCCGGCGGAGCCGGTGGCCGTCGCGGTGGACGGAACCTCGGCGACCCTGCTGGCGACGGACGGGGATGGCGAAGCGCTCGGTCCGGCACTGATGTACGACGACGCACGGGCGGTGGAGCAGGCGCGCCTCCTGGCCGGCGTCGCGCCGCGCGATGCCGGAGTCCACGGCCCCGCCGCCTCCGCGGCCAAGCTCCTGTGGCTGCGCGACGACGACCGCCTGCGCAAGGCGGTGCACGTGCTGCACCAGGCCGAGTGGATCACCGGCCGCCTGCTGGGCCGATTCGACCGGGGTGACGAGAACAACGCGCTGAAGCTCGGCTACGACCCGGTGGCGGGTGCGTGGCCGTGCTGGTGGCGGGACCTGCTCGGCCCGCTGGCGGACCTGCTCCCGGAGGTCGTGCCGGCCGGAACGCCGCTGGGCCCGCTGGCGGGGTCCGCCGCCACCGAGACGGGCCTGCACCCGGACAGCCTGGTGGTTGCCGGCACCACCGACGGTGTTGCCGGATTCCTGGCCACCGGGGTGGACCGGCCCGGGATCGGCGTGACCAGCCTCGGCAGCACGCTGGTGCTGAAGCAACTCTGCGAGCGGCCGCTCTTCGATCCGGACGCGGGCGTCTACAGCCACCGGGTGCTGGGCCACTGGCTGACCGGCGGCGCCTCCAACAGCGGCGGCGCGGTGCTCGCGGCCCACTTCGGTCCGGAGGAGATCCGGGGCCTTTGCGCGGGCATCGACGCCGAACAGGGCTCGGGCCTCGACTACTACCCGTTGAACCGTCCGGGCGAACGCTTTCCGGTCAGCGACGCGCGGCTGGCGCCGAGGCTCACTCCGCGTCCCGAGAGCGATATGCGCTTCCTGCACGGCCTGCTGGAGGGGATCGCCAGGATCGAGGCGGCCGGCTACGCGCGGCTGCAGGCGCTCGGCGCACCGGCGCTCGAGGCGGTCGCAAGCGTCGGCGGCGGTGCGGCGAACCCGCAGTGGACGGCGATCCGGGAGCGGGTGCTGGGGGTTCCGGTCCACCGCGCCGCGCACGAACAGGCCGCCCACGGGGCGGCCCTGCTGGCACGGCACGGGACGGTTGCCGCCGGGGTGTGACCGCGTGGCCTGGGGTGAGCGGTCTCTGGTCGCGATGGCCGGGGTTTGATCGCGGATTGCACGGATCGCGGATCGCGGATCGCGGCTGGAAGCCGCTCCTACGAGGGACTTGCCCTGCGTGGGAGCGACCTCTGGTCGCGATGGC
>NZ_JAWLHP010000057.1:4851-19598 GCF_041690275.1 Thioalkalivibrio sp. | reverse complement strand
GGGGGGCGAGCCCTCTCGGCGATTCCGGTTGAGCTCAGCCCGTCCGCGCGGCGATCCGCTCGAGGATCACGGTTGCATCTCCCGGCTCCAGGCCATGTTTCAGCGGGCTGGGGATCACGGTGGCCCGCCCGCGCAGCGCGGGGACCTGGTTGAGGTCCTGGCTCCAGGCGGGGATCAGGATGTCGCCGCCCATCCGGAAGCCGGTATTGCGAACCACCGCGTCGTAGGTGATCTCCGGGTGTTCCTGCCCGTTCAGCCAGCCGAGCAGGTTGCCCCGATGCGGCGGCGCGAGATCGACCAGCAGGGCCTGCGACTGCCGAATGGCCTCGTAGTTGCTGCCGCCCAGCGCCTGGCGAGTCAGGATCCGGCGGAAGGGCCCGAACATGCCGCCGCCGTTTGTCGCCTGCAATGCCTGCAACGCGCGCTCCGTACCGAGATGCGGGCTGGCGATGGTGATCAGATGCTCGACCGCGCCCTGGCCGCCGCGGACCAGCGCCAGGCGTCCGACCACCCCGCCGGCAGAGTGCCCGACCAGGGTGATGGGCTCGCCGGAGTGGCGACCCTCCGCCTCGCGGCGCATCGCGGTGAGCCAGTCGGCCTGCAGGGCCAGCGGCGCGGTCGCCGGCAGGGTCACCGTGTAGACCGTACGTTCCCCGGTGCCATTGTCGTCGGCGAGACGCACCCGACCGTCGGGGGCCGGGTGCCAGTCCCCTCCGTAATGCCAGCCAGCGGCCGTCAGGGCATCGACCACGCCGGCCCGGTGAAAGCTCTGGCCATCACCGAGATAGCCGTGTACCAGCACCATCACGGAGGCGGATGCTGCGGGTATCCAGAGCAGCAGCAACAGCAGGGCTGCGAGCACGCGGGTCTTCATCGATTTGTTCATGGTTCTGCTACCTGTTCCGTTCGTGCGGGCCGGGTGGCGGCGGTTGTGCGCTGATGGCCCTGGAGATGGCCCATTATATTAGAAAGTGATGATAATCGAAGCGGATGCCCCGGCCTTTTTTGAGCTGCCGGAAGGATGGATCGCGGCTGGAAGCCGCTCCTGCGAGGGGGGTGGTGAAATCGGGGTGCGCCTGTGCCGGCGTGGGGTGGGAGCGGCCTGTGGCCGCGATGGGGTCGGCCATCGCGGCTGGAAGCCGCTCCTACAGGGGGGGCGAGGGCGGGCGCCGCACTTGGCCTTCACGTTAACATGCTGCACCTATGATCCGTTTCGAGAACGTGGAACTGCGTCGCGGTGGCCAGGTGCTGGTCCGCAATGCCTCCTTTGCGATCCATCCCGGCTGGCGCGTCGGCCTGACCGGCGCCAACGGTTGCGGCAAGAGCACGCTGCTGGCGGCATTGCGCGGTGAGCTGGTGCCGGATGCCGGCACCATCGACTGGCCCCGGGGGTGGGTGCTGGCCCACCTGCCGCAGGAGGTGGCGGCCACCCCCCGGAAGGCGGTGGACTACGTACTGGATGGTGATGGGGCCCTGCGGGAGCTCCAGGCCCGCCTCGAACGAACCGACGACGGCGAGGAGCGCGGACACCTCTACGCGGAGATCGACGCGATCGACGGCTGGAGCGCTGATGCGCGTGCCCGGCAGTTGCTGGCCGGCCTCGGCTTCGAGCCCTCGGACCCGGACCGGGCGGTGTCGGAGTTCTCCGGCGGCTGGCGCATGCGCCTGGGGCTGGCCCGCACCCTGATGACGCGCTCGGACCTCCTGTTGCTGGACGAGCCCACCAACCACCTCGACTTCGAGACCGTACTGTGGCTCGAGGACTGGCTCCGGCGCTATCCGGGCACGCTGATCGTGATCGCCCACGACCGGCGCTTCCTGGATGCGGTGGTCACGCACGTCGCCCACATCGAGCACCGGCAGGTGCAGCTGTTTACCGGCAGCTACAGTGCCGCGGAGCGCCGCCGCGCGGAAATCCTCGCGCAGACCGAGGCCGCGGCGGCACGGGTGGCGCAGGAACGCGCCCACCTCGAGCGCTTCGTCGCGCGCTTCCGGGCGAAGGCGACCAAGGCCCGGCAGGCGCAGAGCCGCCTGAAGCGCCTGGAGAGGCTGGATGAGATCGCGGTGCTGCGCGCGGCCCGGCCGATGCATCTGCAGATTCCGGCGCCGGAACGCCTGCCGGACCCCCTCCTGCGCCTGGACCACGCCAGCGTCGTGACGGAAGGGAAGACCCGCCTGCACCCCGCCACGCTGCGGCTGCGGCCGGACGATCGCATCGGCATCCTGGGACCGAACGGCGCGGGCAAGTCGACCCTGCTGTCGGTGCTGGCCGGCCTGTTGCCGCTGACCGAGGGCGAACGCGAGGTGGAGCCTGGTCTGGTGGTGGGCTACTTCGCGCAGCACCAGCGCGAGCAGCTGGACGAGGCCGCGAGCCCGCTGCTGCATCTGCAGCGGCTGGAAGTGGCGATGACCGAGCAGGAAACGCGCAACCTGCTCGGCGGCTTCGGGTTCGGAGGTACGCGGGCCGACATGCCGGTGGCCGGGCTCTCCGGTGGCGAGCGGGTCCGGCTGGTGCTGGCGATGCTGGTGTGTCAGGCCCCGGCGGTGCTGTTGCTCGACGAGCCCACGAACCACCTCGATCTGGACATGCGCGAGGCCCTGACGGAGGCGCTGGAGGACTACGCGGGGGCGCTGGTGGTGGTCTCCCACGACCGCGACCTGCTGACCCGCGCCTGCGACCGTTTCTGGCGCGTGCGCGACGGCCGGGTCGAGGAATACGAAGGGGACCTCGACGACTACGCCCGTGAACTGACCCGGGCGCGCGACCGGGTGACCGACGCGACGCGCGGTGACCCGCGCGCGCCTGCCGCGCCGGAGCGCGAGGGCGGCCGCGAGCGGCGCCAGCAGGCCGCCCGCCAGCGCCAGTCCCTGAAGCCGTTGCGCCGGGTCGCGGAGCGCGAGGAGGCCCGCTGTTCCCGCCTGCAGGACGAGCTGGACGCGGTGGAGACGGCGCTGGCGGACCCCGAACTGTATGGCGGGGCGGATGGCGGCCGGCTGGAGGCCCTTCTGCAGCGTCAGGGCCGCCTGCGCCAGGAGCTCGAAGAGGCCGAGGCCGCCTGGATGGAGGCGCTGGAGGCCCTGGAGACCGCTGGCAACGCGTAGAAACCGCGGGTCAGCAAGAGGGATCTTCCCGAACGGGGGCAGCAGGCGGCGATCTCCCGACCCCGTGCCGGTCGACCGGGTGCAGCGGGCCGCCATTCGGGCCAGCGGGCGCCGTGCGCGGTCACCGTCTCACGACAGCCGCGTGGGGATCTCGTTGGCCCAGCGATGCGGCTCCAGACCGAAATACAGGCCGAGCAGCCGGTAGATCGCAGGCCATTCCGCTTGCAGGTGGGCGGGCGAGAAGAAGAAGTACTCCGCGACCACCGCGAGGAACTCGGCCGGATCGGTCGCGGCATAGGGGTCGATCGCCGGTTCGTCGCCCCGTTCGATCTCCTCCTGGAGTCTCCGGTAGGCGGCACTGAAGGTGTCGGTCCATTCCGCCGGCGGCAGCGTCCGCGGCAGCGGCGGGAAGCCGTTCACGTCACCGTTGCCCGCGTCCAGCGTGTGGGTCATCTCGTGCACGATCACCGCGCCGTCGGCCGCGATATCGCTCCAGGACAGCACCACCGGGCCGCGTTCCCACGCCTCTCCCGCCTGCGGGACCACCGCCTGGTGATGCACACCGGCCTCGTCGACCCATTCCTGCTCCGGTGCGAAGGTGTCCGGGTACACGATCACCGTCTGCCAGTCGCGGTAGGCGTCGATGCCGATGCGCAGGATGGGCAGGCAGGCGTAGGCCGCAATCAGGTGCTGCTGCCATGGGTCGAGCCTCATGCCGATGCCCTTGAAGGTCTTGCGGCCCAGGAATTCACCGACCCGTTCCCGCAGCGCGTTCAGGTCCGCAGGCGGCAACAGGTCCATGAAGGCCGCGTCGAGGCGCAGTCGCCGCCATTCGCTGTCGTCCAGAGGGGCGGTCGCGGGTGCGGGCAGGAGCCGCTGTCCAAGTCCCCGGACCAGTTTGTGCAGATCGCGAAGCATTACCTCACCGGGCGCAAAGTGACCGGGACCGGCCGTTGCGGTATGTTCCGCAGCTTTCCCGCCGGCGTAAAGGATCAAGCGTGACCCGTCCGGAAAGCGATCTGCAGCATCTCGTGCACGAACTCGGTGAACGCCTGCCTCCGCAGGTACTGCGTGGCCGCATTGGCCTGGAGAAGGAGACCCTGCGCGTGCAGGCGGCCGGCTCCATTGCCCAGACGCCGCATCCGGCGGCGCTGGGCTCCGCGCTGACGCATCCCTATATCACCACCGACTATTCCGAGTCGCTGCTTGAGCTGGTGACACCGCCGTTCGACGACGTGCGCGAGACGCTGGGGTTCCTGCAGGATCTGCAGGCCTTTGCCGCGGCCCGGCTTGGCGAAGAGCTGCTCTGGGCGACCAGCATGCCCTGCGTGATCAACGGCGAGGAGTCGATTCCGGTGGCGCAGTACGGCCACTCCAACGCGGGCCGCATGAAGACCGTCTATCGCGTTGGACTCGGGCACCGCTACGGGCGCCTGATGCAGGTGATTGCCGGCGTGCACTTCAACTATTCCCCGCAGCCCTCGCTGTGGCCGGTACTGGCCGAGCTGCAGGGCGAGTCCGACACTCGGGCGTACCGGGACCGGCGGATGATGGGCATGGTCCGCAACCTGCTGCGCTTCGGCTGGATGGTGCCCTACCTCTTCGGGGCCTCGCCCGCGGTATGCAATTCCTTCGTCGACGAACGCGGGGCAAGACTCGAGGACTTCGACGACGACAGCAGCTACCTGCCGTTCGCGACCAGTCTGCGGATGGGAGACATCGGCTACACCAATCGCAAGGAGGCGGACACCGGGATCAAGGCCAACTACGACTCGCTGGACGACTACGTCGAGAGCCTGCGCTGCGCGATCACCACCGAGAGCTCCGAGTGGGCGCGCCTCGGCGTGAAGGTGAACGGCGAGTACCGCCAGCTGAACGCGAACATCCTGCAGATCGAGAACGAGTACTACAGCACGGTGCGGCCGAAGCAGCCGCTGGAGCGCTTCGAAAAGCCGACCGATGCGCTGGAGTCGCGGGGCGTGGCCTACGTCGAGCTGCGTTCGGTGGACGTGAACGCCCAGCACCCGCTCGGGGTCGACGAGAGCCAGCTGCGGTTCCTGGAGACGCTCTGTCTCGCCGCACTGCTGCTGCCGAGTGCGCCGCTGTCCGCCACTGCGATCGCGGACATCGATGCCAACCTGCTGGAGGTCGCCCACCGGGGACGGGAGCCGGGTCTCATGCTGCGCTGCGAACGGGGCGGGGTGCCGCTGCCGGCGTTGGCGCGCGAGATCCTCGCACTGATGCGGCCCGTGGCCGCTGTGCTGGACCAGGGGCTGCCCGGGGATCCGTATCGCCGCTCGCTGAGCGAGCAGTGGGGCAAGGTCGAGCAGCCGGCGCTGACACCGTCGGCGCGCATGCTGGAGGACATGATGGCGCGGGAGGAGGGCTTCTACCGCTACGCCCGGCGTCTGTCGGAGCAGCACCGCGAGACCTTTCGCAGCAACTGCCCGCTGCCGCGCGAGGCCGAGCTGGTGGAACTGGCGCAGCACTCGCTGACGGAACAGGCGGCGATGGAGGCCAGCGACCGTTACGACTTCGACAGCTTCCTGCAGCGGTACTTCGATGGGAGCCTGGTCGGGATTTCCGGCGCGCGCACCTTCATACGCTGAGGCCTCCTCCCCAACCCGCCCCGCAAGCGGGGGGGACAAGGCCGCCAAGGCCCGGGGGGCAGATTCGCCAATCTGTCCCCCGGGGGCGCCGGGAACGACTCGAACCGCCGTAGGCGGGCCGGAAGGGCGAAGGGCAGGCTGCCCGGAGTAACGGGGCCCGGGGTGCGGGCCGACGGCGGCACCTGATCCGCTCGTTTTCGGAATTAAACGGCATTGTCGCGGTCCCTGAGATCGTGGGTTACTGACGCCCGCCCGGATGGATGCCGGCACTGAACCACGGACCCTTCCGGGTCCCATGCAGCCACGGCGCCATGCCGGAAGCCGGAGAATCGAAGACCGTGTCACGAAGCCTGCCATGCCGCATGCCCGTCCCCGGGGGCTCAGCGTGCTGAGAGCGATCGCCGCGCTGCTCGTCCTGACCATCCTCGCCGGCGGCGGCCTGTGGCTCTGGTCGGCGCAGGAGCATGACGCCGGCAATGCGCGTCCCGGCGCCGGCGCCGCGGGCGAGCGCCGCATCCCGGTGCGGGTGGCGATGGTCGAGCCGCGCCGCTTCGAGACGGTGCTGGAGTCGCTGGGCACCGCGCAGTCCCGCGAATCGGTGACCCTGACGGCGACCGTCACCGCGAACGTCGCGGAGATCGCCTTTCAGGACGGGGACGAGGTCGAGGCGGGTCAGGTTCTGGTGCGTCTGGCCTCCGCTGAGGAGCTGGCTGATCGCCGCGAGGCCCGGGTGGCGCTGATGGAGCAGCGCCGGGAACTGGACCGTATCCGCGGCCTCGCCGCGGATGGCATCGTGCCTCAGCAACAGGTGGACCGGCAGCGGTCCCGGTTGGAAGAGGCGGAGGCCCGGCTGGCGGCGATGGAGGCGCGCCTGTCCGACCGTGTGATCCGGGCGCCGTTCTCCGGGGTCCTTGGGCTGCGCCGGGTCAGCAACGGCACGCTGGTGACGCCGGGCACCGCCATTGCCGCGCTGGACGACATCTCGGTGATCAAGGTGGACTTCACCCTGTCCGAGCGGTTCCTGGGCGCGGTGCGCCGCGGCCTCCCGATCGAGGCCCGCAGCGTCGCATTCCGCGGCCGCGTGTTCGAGGGCGAGGTCACCGCCATCACCACCCGGGTGGACGTCGCCACCCGGACGGTCACCGTGCGCGCCGAGATCGACAATCCGGAGGGCGAGCTGCGCCCCGGCATGCTGCTGACCACGCGGCTGCCGCTGGACCCGGCAGAACGCCTGGCAGTCCCCGAGGGCTCGGTGGTGGCCCGGGCGGACCAGCACTTCGCATTCGTGCTGACCGACGACGACACCGTGACGCGGCGGCAGATCACGATCGGTCGTCGCCAGCCCGGTCTGGTCGAGGTGCTCGACGGCCTCGACGAGGGCGACCGTGTCGTCAGCGATGGCATCCTGCGGGTGCGTGAGGGCACGCGGGTGCAGGTCCTCGACGGAGACGCCGCGTGATCATCTCCGATATCGCCAACCGCCGGCCGGTACTGGCGGTCGTCTTCAATCTGCTGCTGGTCACCTTCGGACTGATCGCCTACCAGCAGCTGCCGCTGCGGGAATACCCGGACATCGACGCGCCGGTGATCACGGTCTCGACCAACTATCCCGGCGCCAGTGCAGCGATCATCGAGCGCGAGGTCACCCAAAGGCTGGAGGACCGGATCGCCGGCATCGAGGGCATCCGCTATATCCAGTCGAGCAGCCGGGACGGACGCTCGTCCATCACCATCGAGTTCAACCTGAACCGGGACATCGACGCGGCTGCGAATGACATCCGCGAGGCCGTCTCCCGCGTGCTGGGCTCCCTTCCGGACGAGGTGGACCCCCCGCGGGTGACCAAGGCCGATGCCGACGCACGGCCCGTTCTCTGGCTGAATCTCTCGAGCACGCGGATGGACGGGCTGGAGCTCGCCGATTATGCGCGCCGGCACCTTGTCGACCGGATCTCGGTGGTGGACGGCGTTGCGCTGATCCGCCTGGGCGGGGATCGCAACTATGCGATGCGCATCTGGGTCGATCGCGAGGCGCTGGCCGCCCGCGGCCTGACCGTCACCGACATCGAGGAGGCACTGCGGAGCGAGAACGTGGAGCTGCCGGCAGGGCGGGTGGACTCGGTGGACCGGGAGTTCAGGGTGCGCGTGGACCGCATGTATCGCAGCGCGGAGGATTTCGCGGGCCTGGTCATCAAGCGCGCGGACAACCAGCACCTGGTGCGGCTGGGCGAGGTCGCCGAGGTGACGCTGGGTTCGGACTCGGAGCGTACCGAGTTCCGCGGCAACGGCGAGGACATGGTCGGTCTCGGCATCATCCGGCAGGCCAACGCCAATGTGCTGGACGTCGCACACGGCGTGAAGCGGGTGGCCGAGGAACTGCAGGGGCAGTTGCCGGAGGGAACCTCGCTGGTGGTGACCTACGACTCCTCGGTCTTCATCGAGGGGGCGATCCGGGAGGTCTTCATCACCCTGGCCGTCGCCACCGTCGCCGTGGTGCTGGTGATCTACCTGTTTCTGGGCAGCTGGCGTGCAACGATGATCCCGGCGGTGACCGTGCCGGTCGCGATCACCGCGACCTTCATCGGGGTGGCCGCCCTCGGGTTCTCGGTGAACCTGCTGACGCTGCTCGCGCTGGTGCTGGCGATCGGGCTGGTGGTGGACGACGCGATCGTGATGCTCGAGAACATCCACCGGCGCATCGAGCGGGGTGAACCGGGACTGCTGGCCGCCTATCGCGGCGCCCGGCAGGTCGGTTTCGCGATCGTGGCGACGACCTCCGTGGTGGTGGCCGTGTTCGTGCCGCTCGCCTTTCTCAGCGGTACCGTGGGCAAGCTCTTCACGGAGTTCGCGATCGCGATCGCGATCGCGGTGGTCTTCTCGAGCCTGGTGGCCCTGACCCTGGCACCGGTGCTGTCGGGGCGGCTGATGCGCAAGGGCGACGACGACACCGGGGTCGCCCGAGTGATCAGCCGGGGCTTCGGCAGACTGGAGCGCGGTTACGCCCGCTTGCTGGAGCGCAGCCTGCCGAAGGCCTGGGGCGTGGTTCCGCTGCTCGTGCTGAGCCTCGCCGGGGTGTGGTGGCTGGTGAACGCCCTCCCCGAGGAGTTCGCCCCCCGCGAGGACCGGGGGGCCTTCTTCATCATGGTCAATGGCCCCGAGGGCGCCAGCTTCGAGTACATGAGCGAGCGGATGGCCGAGGTGGAGCGGCGGCTGCTGCCGCTGACCGAGGCGGGCGACGTGCGCCGCATCCTGGTGCGCACGCCGCGCGGCTTCGGTGGTTCGGAGGCGGTGAACAATGGCTTCGTGATCGTGATCATGCACCACTGGGACGACCGGGAGCGAAGCGCCTGGCCGGTCATCGACGAGATCAACGCCTCGCTCGCGGAGATCCCGGGAATCACCGCGCGCGCGATCATGCGGCAGGGACTCTCCCAGGGGCGGTTCGGGCCGCCCGTGCAGTTCGTGGTCACCGGTCCCGACTACGATGAACTCGCGCAGTGGGGGGATGACCTGCTGGCGCGCGCCGAGGAGATCCCCGGGCTTGCGCGACTGGATCTGGACTACAAGCCGACCCAGCCCCAGATCGCGGTGCGCATCGATCAGGATCGGGCGGCGGACCTCGGGGTCTCACTCGCGACCGTGGGCCGGACGCTGGACGTGATGCTGGGCGGCCGCAGCGTAACCAGCTTCATCGACCGCGGCGAGGAGTACGACGTGATCGTCGAGGGCCGCTCCGATCAGCGGCGCACGCCCGGGGACATCTCGAATCTCTACGTGCGCGCGGACCAGGGTGCGCTGATCCCGCTGTCCAGCCTGATCAGCTACGAGGAGGTGGCGGGTGCCGGATCGCTCGAGCGTTACAACCGGGCTCGCGCGGTCACGCTGACGGCCAGCCTGCAGGAGGGATACACGCTCGGGGAGGCGCTGGCCGATCTCGAGGCGGCCGCCGGCGAGGTGCTGCCGGAGGAGGCGGGGATCGACTACAAGGGCGAGTCGCTGGAGATCCGGGAGGGGACACAGGAGGTGCTGTTCATCTTCGTGCTGGCGCTGCTGGTTGTCTACCTGGTGCTGGCGGCGCAGTTCGAGAGCTTCGTGCACCCGTTCGTGATCATGCTGACCGTCCCGCTCGCAATCGTGGGGGCGCTGCTCGGGCTCTACCTCACCGGGCAGACACTGAACATCTACAGCCAGATCGGCATGGTGATGCTGATCGGGCTGGCGGCCAAGAACGGCATCCTGATCGTCGAGTTCGCCAACCAGCTGCGCGATCACGGGCGCGAATTCAATCGGGCAGTGATCGAGGCGGCCAGCATGCGCCTGCGGCCGGTATTGATGACCGCGCTGACCACGGTGGCGGGCTCGATTCCGCTGATTCTGGCCACCGGTCCGGGCTCCGAGACCCGCTTCGTGATCGGGGTCGCGATCTTCTCGGGCGTGTTGTTCGCGACGCTGTTCACGCTGTTCGTGATCCCGGCCGCCTACACCCTCCTCGCGCGGCGCACGCAGTCGCCGCAGGCCACGACCCGGCAAATCGAAGGGCTCGATGACCGCATCGGGGATGTCGACCGCGATCGGGAGATCGGCGACCCCGCCGGCCAGAACCGGAGCTCGTAGCCAGACGCGGCCCCCTCGGGGACAGATTTGCAAATCGGTCCCCGGCCTGTGGAGACGGGAGAAGACACCCTCCCCCGCAGGCGGGGGAGGGCTGGGGAGAGGGTGGTTCAGTCCGGCTCGAACTCCAGTACCGCCGAGTTGATGCAGTAGCGCAGGCCGGTGGGCTCGGGCCCGTCGGGGAAGACGTGTCCGAGGTGCGACTGGCACCGTGCGCAGCGCACCTCGGTGCGGACCATGCCGTGGCTCGAATCCCGGTGCTCGGCGACCGCGTCCGGGCTGGCGGGCGCCGTGTAGCTGGGCCAGCCGGTTCCGGAATCGAACTTCTCCGACGATCGGAACAGCTCGGCGCCGCAGACCACGCAGCGATAGCGCCCGGATGCCTTGTGCGCGTGGTAGGCGCCGGTGAACGCGGGCTCGGTCCCGCCCTCGCGGGCGATGTGGTACTGCTCCGGCGTCAGCCGCTGTCGCAGTTCGGTCTCGGATATCGGGTCGGATGGGGACATGGCGCCTCCGGCGTGTTGACTGAATCGGTGCAGTATTCCTGCGCGTGGGCCGGAAGCGGAAATGTCCCCCCGGGGATCGGTGCCATGCGCCCATCGCGCAGGCGGCCAGCCCTGCAGCCGACAAGACGCCGGCTCAACCCCCCTGCGGCCGGTCCTCTGGCCACCGCCGGATCGGCCACAGGCCTGGGCTCCCGCGCGACCTGCGGGGGTGCAGGACCTGCACCTGCATCTGGCCGAGGCGGGGCGGGTTGTGTATGGTTCGGCAACATGAAGAAGACCCAGAGCAAGGCACGCGCGGGCGAGGGCCTCTACCTCGTGCTGATCAGCGTGCACGGGCTGATCCGGGCAGACAATCTGGAGCTGGGACGGGACGCCGACACCGGCGGGCAGACCCTCTATGTCGTGGAGCTCGCACGGGCCCTGGCGCGCCACCCCGAGGTCGGCCGCGTGGACCTCTTGACCCGTCGCGTCGTGGACACGCGCGTCGCCAAGGACTACGCCGGGCGCGAGGAGGATCTCGGCGACGGCGCGCGGATCGTGCGCATCGACTGCGGGCCGCGCCGCTATCTGCACAAGGAGAGGCTCTGGCCGCATCTCGACTGCTATGCCGACAACGCGCTGGATCACATCCGCCGGGTTGGTCTGCGACCCGACGTGATTCACGGGCACTACGCCGATTCGGGTTATGTCGCGACGCGCCTCTCCAACCTGCTGGGTGTGCCGATGCTGCAGACCGGCCACTCCCTGGGCCGGGTCAAGCGCGAGCGGCTGCTGGCCAACGGCATGAAGCCGGCGGACATCGAAAGCCGCTACAACATCTCGCTGCGTATCCAGGCCGAGGAAGAGGCGCTGGCCCACGCGCACCGGGTGATCGCCAGCACCCAGCAGGAGGTGGACCAGCAGTACGCGGCCTACGACAACTACCATCCCTCGCGCATGGTGGTGATCCCGCCCGGGACCGACCTCTCGCGCTTTCGTCCGCCGAGGCGCGGCCAGCGCAAGCCGCCGATCTGGGCCGACATCGCCCGGTTCCTGGAGAAGCCCGAGCGGCCGCTGATCATGGCGCTGTCCCGTGCGGACGAACGCAAGAACATCCGTGGGCTGGTGGACGCCTACGCCGGCAGCGAATGGCTGCGCGCGCACGCCAACCTGCTGATCGTGGCCGGGAACCGCGACAACATCGCCGATCTGGAGAAGGGGGCGCGTCAGGTCCTGAAGGACCTGCTGCTGCGCATCGACCGGTATGACCTCTATGGCAAGGTCGCCTACCCGAAGCACCACCAGAGCGACGATGTGCCGGATCTCTACCGGCTGGTCGCGTCCACCCGGGGTGTCTTCGTGAATCCGGCGCTGACCGAGCCCTTCGGCCTCACGCTGATCGAGGCCGCGGCCAGCGGCGCCCCCATCGTCGCGACCAATGACGGGGGGCCGCAGGAGATCCTCTCACGCTGCCACAACGGCATGCTGGTGGACCCGCTGGACCCGCCGGGCATCGCCACCGCGATCGCGACCATCCTCGGTGACCGCCAGCTCTGGCGGCGCTTCTCGGACCAGGGCCTGAAGGGCGTGCGCGAGCACTATTCCTGGGACGGACACGCGGCGCGCACCGTCAGCCTGATCAAGCGCCTCGGCCGCGAGGTCAAGCGCGCGCGGCGCGAACAGCGGTCCGTGTCCGGAAGGCTGGCGGACGTGGATCGCGCGGTGCTCACCGACATCGACAACACCCTGATCGGCGACCCGGGGGCGCTGAAGGCCCTGCTGGCCTGGATCCGCAAGCATCGCACCAAGGTCGCCTTCGGGGTGGCGACCGGACGCAGGCTGGACTCCGCCCAGGAGGCCCTGGCCCGGCACGGCGTGCCGGCCCCGGACCTCTGGATCACCTCGGTCGGCGCCGAGATCTACTATGGGGCGGAGGCCACGCCGGACAAGGGCTGGGAACGGCACATCAGTCACCGCTGGAGGCCTGACCGGCTGCTCGAGCTGCTGGCGGACCAGCCGGGTCTGTCTCTGCAGCCGGAGGCGGACCAGCGCCCGTTCAAGATCAGCTTCTTCGTCGACCCGGAGAAGTTCGAGGGTGTGGCCGCGATCGAGCGCCTGCTTTACCAGGCGGATCTGAACGCCCGGGTGATCCAATCGCGCGACATGTTCCTCGATGTGCTGCCGGTGCGGGCGTCGAAGGGTCTCGCGGTGCGTTATGTCGCCCACAAGTGGGGCATCCCGCTGGAGCAGGTGCTGGTCGCCGGTGGTTCCGGAAACGACGAGGACATGCTGCGCGGCCGTCTGCTCGGGGTGGTGGTCGGCAATCACCACCCGGAGCTGGACAAGCTGCGCGGCTTCGAGCGTATCTACTTCGCCGAGGCGACGCACGCGCGCGGTATCCTGGAGGCGGTCGAGCACTTCGACCTGCTGAACCGTTGCGACGTGCCGAAGACGGCGGCAAATGGTGCCGCGGCATGACCTGGCCGCTCAGGGCCAGGGCAGCAGCAGTGCGACGCCCGTCAGGATGGTGACGGCCTCGAAGGTCCGCTTCACCAGCAGGTTGCCGTAGCGGTGGGCCAGCGAGGCACCCAGGTAGCCTCCGAGAAGACTTCCCATCAGCAGGGCCGGCAGCCACTCCCAGCGCACCTCGCCGAGGGTGCCCAGTACCAGCGCACCGGCGCCGTTCCAGAACAGGCCGACCAGCACCAGCGTATAGGCGACGGCCTGCGTGTAGGAGAGCCCGTACCAGCGAACCAGCCAAAGGGTGACCATCAGCCCGGTGCCGGAGGTCAGCGAACCGTTCAGCACGCCGATCACCAGCAGGCCCAGGGCTCCGGTCAGCGCGTGCGCCGAGCCGCCCGCGACCGCCACCGCCTGCCGCCCGAGTTGCGGCCGGCGCCAGGAGTACCAGCCGAGTCCGATGGTCAGCAGGCCGAGCGCGATCTCGCCGGCCCGCGGGGGGATTTCGAGGACGAGCATCGCCCCGAGCACCACGCCGGGCAGGCCAGTGGCCAGGATCAGGATCAGCCGTTGAGACTCGAAGGTGCTCTGCTTAAAGTGT
Source organism: Thioalkalivibrio sp. (assembly GCF_041690275.1). Classification (NCBI taxonomy): domain Bacteria; kingdom Pseudomonadati; phylum Pseudomonadota; class Gammaproteobacteria; order Chromatiales; family Ectothiorhodospiraceae; genus Thioalkalivibrio; species Thioalkalivibrio sp. The sequence goes on along the minus strand of NZ_JAWLHP010000057.1, from coordinate 5,733 downwards.
CGCATGCTCGCGCCGATACCCAATGCGACAGAGGCGATCTTGTGGGTGGCCAGGGCGACCGGAAAGGGGAGTCCGAGAATGATCAGTGCCGGGAGCTGCAGCAGCCCGGCACCACCACCGGCGAGTGCCGACAGGCCGTTGGCCAGCAGTGCGATCAGGACCAGACCGAGGTGTTCGAGAGGGGACATGAAGCAGACGATACGCATGTTGGCGTTACTGTTGCCATTGGCCGCCCTTCTGCTTCCCCCGGCCGATGCGCGCATCTACCGCTGGACGGATGATGCCGGCGTGGTCCACTACTCGACGACCCCGCCACCGTCCTCTGCCGACCGGGAGCTGCGGATCCTCGATAACGAAGGCCGCCAGCGCCAGGTCCGCCCGGCGCCGCCGACCGCGGAGGAGCGCGAACGCGCTGCAAGGGAGCGCGAAGAGAAGCGGCGCGAGGCGGAGCGGCGGGAACGGGAGCAGACGCAGCGCCAGGCCGAGGCCGCCGCTCGGGAGCAGCGGGCGCGGCAGCTGCATGCCGCCTACGCCAGTGTCGACGAGATCCGGCGCCAGCGTGACCGCCGGCTCGAGATGGTGGAGACCACGCTGATGCTCAGTGAGCGGCAGGAGGCGACGCTGCAGCGGGAGCTCGAGCGCATTGCCGCACAGATGCGGAATGCGCAGGTCGATGAAGCCACCATGGGACGCTATCGCGAGGAGTTCGCGGACCTCGAGTCGCGCATCCACCGGGAGTGGGCCTTCCAGCGGCGCCAGCGCGAGATGCTCGCGGAGATCATGGCCAGCGCCGAAGAGGACGTGCGGGATTTCGAGAGGCTGATGAACGGCGCGCCGCGCTGACCCGGAGAAGGACGCGAACCGCGGTAGATGGGTCCGGCC
>NZ_JAWLHP010000057.1:0-4751 GCF_041690275.1 Thioalkalivibrio sp. | reverse complement strand
CGCGATCGGGCAGGGCCTTACCGAAGGCCGCAAGGCGTCAGCGGCTGATCAGCGTGCCGACGCCCTGGCTGGTCAGCAGTTCCAGCAGCACCGCGTGCTCGACGCGGCCGTCCACGATATGGGTCGCGGTCACGCCGCTGCGCACCGCGTCCAGCGCACACTGGATCTTCGGGATCATGCCTCCGTGGATCACGCCGTTGCGGATCATCTGATCGACCTCCGAGGCGGTCAATCGGGGGAGCAGCTGGCCCTCCGCGTCGAGCACGCCGGGCGTGTTCGTCAGCAGGAAGAGCTTCTCCGCATCCAGCACCACCGCGAGCTTTTCCGCAGCGGTGTCGGCGTTGATGTTATAGGCGTTGCCGTCGCGGTCGAAGCCGATCGGCGCGATCACGGGGATGAAGGCGCTGCGGTCGAGGTTGTGCACGATCGCCGGGTCCACGCTCTCGATCTCGCCGACCAGTCCGAGGTCCACCGCCGTCATGCCGTCGGGGCCGCTGACCTCCCGCAGGGGCCGGGCGCGGATCATCTGTCCGTCCTTCCCGGTCAGGCCCACCGCCTTGCCGCTGAAGTGGTTGATCAGCGCGACGATCTCCTGGTTCACCAATCCGCCGAGGACCATCTGCACCACTTCCATGGTCTCGCGGTCGGTCACGCGCAGGCCGTGCACGAATTCGGAGACCTTGCCCAGGCGCTGGAGCAGCTGGCCGATCTGCGGTCCGCCACCGTGAACCACGACGGGGTTCACGCCGACCTGTTTCAGCAGCACCACATCGCGGGCGAAACCGGCCTTCAGGTGGGCCTCGGTCATCGCGTTGCCGCCATACTTGATCACGATGGTCTTGCCGGCGAAGCGCTGGATGTACGGCAGCGCCTCGATCAGCACGTGGGCGACGGATTGTGCGGAGTTCATGTCCATCGGGGGGTCCGGGAGTAGCGGGTCACGGGCGCATTCTAGCGCGAGCCGGTCACTCAGCGGCGGCCCGAGGAGCCGAAGCCGCCACTGCCGCGGGAGCTCTCGGCGAAGTCGTCGACCACGATGAACCGCGCCTGCAGCACCGGCACGATCACCAGCTGGGCGATGCGCTCGCCGACGGTGATCCGGAACGGCTGATCGCCGCGGTTCCAGCAGGAGACCATCAGCGGACCCTGGTAGTCGGAGTCGATCAGGCCGACCAGGTTGCCCAGCACGATCCCGTGCCTGTGGCCGAGTCCCGAGCGCGGCAGGATCAGCGCCGCGTAGCCCGGATCCTCGATGTGGATCGCGATGCCCGTGGGGATCAGCAGCGTCTCGCCGGGCGCCAGTTCGCGATCTGTCTCCAGCAGCGCGCGCAGGTCCACCCCGGCCGAGCCGCCGGTCGCCGGCTGGGGCAGCGGGAAGTCCCGGCCGATTCGGGGATCCAGGATCCTGAGTGCGATTTCCGGTACGGGCATTTCCTGGCTCCCTGCTTCAGTTCGTGTCGGCGTCAGCGTTGCCGGCCATGCGCGCGGCGATCAGTTCGATCAGCGCGCGGGCCAGCTGGTCCTTCGGCTGCTCGGGGAACAGGCGCTCTCCACCCGTCCAGATAACGGCCAGTGAATTCTTCTGCCGGCCGATCGCCCGCCCCGCGGAGACGTCGTTTGCGGCGATCATGTCCGCGCCCTTGCGCTCCAGCTTTGCGCGGGCGTTCTCGCGCAGGTTCGTGGTCTCGGCCGCGAAGCCCACCACGAAGGGTCGCGGCCGGCGCGCCGCAACGTCTGCCAGGATGTCCGGCGTGCGCACCAGCTCCACCGTCATCCCGGGCGCGTCCTTCTTCAGCTTCTGGTCCGCCGGGGCCCGGGGACGGTAGTCGGCCACGGCGGCCGCGGCGATGAAGAGGTCGACGCCTTCGAGGTGCTGCAGCACCGCCGCGTGCATCGCCTCGGCGGTATCCGCCGCCACCGCCTGCACCCCGGCGGGCAGCGGGACGCCCAGCGGGCCGTGTACCAGACGGACCGCGGCGCCTGCGTCCCGCGCAGCGGCGGCCAGTGCCACGCCCATCCGGCCCGAGCTGCGGTTGCCGATGAAGCGCACCGGATCGATCGGCTCCTGCGTGGGACCCGCGGTGATCAGCACCCGCTGGCCGGTGAGCGGGCCGGATCCCGGACCGAGCAGGGCGTGCAGTATCGTCTGTGGTTCCGCCATGCGCCCGGCACCGGTCTCGCCGCAGGCCTGCCCGCCGGATTCCGGCCCGATCATCCGCACGCCGCGCTGCTGCAGCAGGCGATGGTTGGCCTGCGTCGCCGGATGCTCCCACATCACCCGGTTCATCGCCGGCGCGAGCAGGATCGGCGCCTCGGTCGCCAGGCACAGCGTCGTCAGCAGATCGTCGGCGAGGCCCGCGGCCAGGCGCGCCATCAGGTCGGCGGTCGCGGGTGCGATCACCACGCGCTCCGCCCACCGGGCGAGCGCGATGTGATCCATTCCGCTCTCGGCCTCGGCATCCAGCAGACCCACGCGGACCGGCTGGCCGGACAGCGCCTGGAAGGTCAGCGGCGTGACGAACTCGGCACCGCCGCGGGTCATCACCACCCGGACCTCGCAGCCGGCATCGCGCAACTGCCGCACCAGCTCGCAGGCCTTGTAGGCGGCGATCCCGCCCCCGACGCCGAGCAGGACCCTGGGTTGTGCTCGCCTCTCCATCGGCGAAGCTTACGGCCTCGGGGGACAGATTTGAAATCTGTTCCCTTTCCTGTCCCCCCTCTCGCAAACGTGGTAAAAGAAGAGGCCTCGGACACACGACCACAGGGAGGTGGTGATGGCGATATCCGACTGGCCGGCGGACGAGCGTCCCCGGGAAAGGCTCCTGCTGCGCGGTCCGGCGGCACTCTCCGATGCCGAACTGCTCGCGATCTTCCTGCGCACCGGGGTCGCCGGGAAGAGTGCGGTGGATATCTCCCGCGAACTGCTCAGTCACTTCGGCGGACTGCGCCCCCTGCTGCAGGCCGACCAGGCCGCCTTCTGCAAGGCGCGCGGTCTCGGCGCGGCCAAGTACGCGCAGCTGCAGGCCGTGCTGGAGATGGGACGGCGCCACCTCGCCGCGTCGCTGGCGAGGGGCGATGCGATCACCTCGCCCGCCGCGACCCGGGCCTTTCTCTCGGCACGGCTGCGCGACTACCCATTCGAGGTCTTCGCCTGCCTGTTCCTCGACAATCGGCACCGGATGCTCGCCTTCGAGGAACTCTTCCGGGGAACCATCGACGGTGCCAGCGTCCATCCCCGCGAGATCGTGCGCCGGGTGTTGCAGCATAATGCCGCGGCGGTGATCCTGGCCCATAATCATCCCTCGGGCGTTGCGGAGCCATCGCATGCGGACGAGGCCATCACCCGGCGCCTGCAGGAGGCGCTGGGTCTGCTCGACGTCCGCGTGCTCGACCACGTGATCGTGGCCGACGAGACGCTGTCCTTCGCGGAGCGGGGCCTGATCTGAGCTCTGGGGAAACGCGGATCCTGGAGCAGGCTGCCAACCGTCCGTGCAGCTCAGCGTGCGCCGGAAAGGCCAGAATGGCCTTGTTCAGCGCCAGTGGCCCGGTAGATGCCGGCACGAAGGGAGGGTTGCCATGTCGATGGAATTTGCGATCGCGCGTCTGCCCCGGATCGAGTTCGGGTCGGGTGTCCGGCACCGGCTGCCGCGGATTGCGGCGGATTTCGGACGCCGGGTGCTGCTGGTGACCGGCAGCCGTTCACTGCTGCAGGGCCCGTTCGGGGCCGAGCTCGAGGCCGGGTTTGCCGCGGCAGGACTGGACCTGATCGGACACCGCATCTCGGGAGAACCCTCGCCTGAGGCGATCGATGCCGCGGTGCAGCGGTACCGCGACCGCGGGATCTCGGTGGTGGTCGCGATCGGCGGCGGCAGCGCGCTCGACGCCGGCAAGGCGATCGCGGGCCTGCTGCTTCCGGGCAACCCGGTGCTGGATCACCTCGAGGGGGTGGGCCCGGAACGTCCCTACCTCGGGCCGGCGGTTCCCCTGATCGCAGTGCCGACCACGGCGGGGACCGGGTCCGAGGCGACCAAGAACGCGGTGCTGAGCCGCGACGGCGCAGACGGCTTCAAGAAGTCGTTCCGGGACGAACGCCTGGTGGCCCAGTACGCGGTCGTGGATCCGGATTTTCTGGCCACCTGTCCGCCGACGGTGATCGCCGGCAACGGGATGGACGCCCTGACCCAGTTGCTGGAATCCTACCTGTCCCTGCGCGCGAACCCCTTCTGTGACGCGCTCGCGCTGGATGGGCTGGCACGGGCCCGCGACAGCCTGCTGCCGCTGTACCGCGATGCCGGGAATGCGGATGCCCGCGCCGGGATGGCCTATGCCTCGCTACTCTCCGGCATCACTCTGGCGCAGGTCGGGCTTGGATCCGTGCACGGGCTTGCGTCGCCACTGGGCGCCTTCTTCCCGGTCCCGCACGGGGTGGTCTGCGGCACGCTGGTTGCCGCCGCCACCGCAGTCAACATCCGCGCACTGCGGGAGCGGGAGCCGCGGCACCCGGCCCTTGCCCGGTATGCGCGGATGGGCCGCCTGCTGACCGGCCAGGCGTTGCGCGGCGATGCCGAGGCGGCGGACGCGCTGGTCGCGCTGCTCGACGACTGGACGCGCCTGCTCGATCTGCCGACGCTCGACCGTTTCGGCGTCACGCCGGGAGATCATCCGCGCGTCGTCGCGTCCAGCCGGGGATCGAGCATGAAGACCAACCCGATCGTGCTGCAGGATACCGAGATCGCGGCGATCCTGGAGGC
>NZ_JAWLHP010000056.1:0-19749 GCF_041690275.1 Thioalkalivibrio sp. | reverse complement strand
TGATCCGTCTGGGACCCGATGTCCGGTACCGTCAGGATGCCGCTGCTGCAATGGCCTCAAATCATTAAGAATCTGAGAAAGCCATCCCACGGTGGCGATGCCGAACGCCAATCTGGCGACCATTGATGGTCAGACTCCTGCGCCTCCGGTGCGCCGGTGGTGCAGGGGCAGGCGCCAAAGCGCCAATCTCCTCCCGGCCAATGGATGCCGTGGTTGGATATCGCGCCCGTCACGCGAGTGGGCTCAGGTCGTTGTCCTTGTAGACCCCACCCAGATCTTGTCGGTGCCGTCAAAGTAGTGGCACCCAGGGGCCGACGTGAGGCAGAGGCGCCAGCCGCGGTTGCTCCCGGGCTAGCGAAATCGGTTCATTGCCATAACCGTGAAGTGTACGTCTCGAGCGAAACACGCAACCGGACTCCAGTCGAGGCAAAGCCGACCGGTTTCCCTCAATCGCCGTCCGATTGCATCCAGGGCGTCCACGGAAACGGACGCTCATCGGACTCGCCGGTGAGGAAGCGGGCCGTCACCGCCAGCCAATGTGCGATGCCTTGACCGAAGCGGGTGATACCCGCGTTCCGCTCGTTCGCGAACAGCATCCACAGGAACTGGAGGATCGCGCAGATCCCCAGCACCGTCTGGGCGAGATTCACCAGCAGCACCAGAACCAGCATGATCAGGCCATGCAGCCAAAGCTTCTCGGGGCGCGGCAGTACGTGGTGTCGGGTCGAATTCATCGGTTCTGCTCCTGGGCACGGTCGGCCGGGTTGTGGCCCGCACGTATGCGAACAGTAGTCCAGCGGCGAGGTGATGTTCCAGGGAGATCGCCCGCGACCAGCACCATCAACCAGATCCAGCCGTCAGCGCATCCCGCCCGAATAAGTATTGGCCATCCGGCGCCCAGCAGGCCCAGCACCTGGCCGGTCGGTCCGGCCAGGTTCACGCCGTCCAGTGCCCGGGTTCCGGCAAGGTCCCGCACCAGCCCTTCCACCTCGATTGCGCGGCTCCCCGCCGGGGTTAAGTACTGATACCGTGGTGAGGTCCAGGCAGCCCCGCCTGCACCGGGAATTCACTCACGATCCGAGCCTGGAACTTCCCCTCGCGGGACTAAACAATCGCGGGATCGACTATCCCCGCGTGAGCGCACAGAGCTAAGTTTCCACAGCCGTACCTTCTACGGCCGATCGGCGCGTTCCTCTGGTCCGGCAGCCGGACCGCACTGCTGCCAGCCTACCCTGGACTCGTGCTCGCGATCCTTGGAGGCCTTGCGCTCGCCTTCGAGAGTGGGCGGCGGCATCTGATGCACGTCGCCGTCGTCGTCGCTCTGCTCGGCGCGCTGGCTCCGGCGGCGACGCTCGGCATCCGGGCGGCGCAGATGAGCTCGCTTGCGCTCACGGTCAACATCGGCATGCTCGTGCTCTGCGGCGGGCTGCTCGCACTGATGGTGCGGTCGTTCGTCTCTGCGCGCCGCGCGGCCTGACGCTTGTCGGGCGGGGCGACCGCCTGGGCGGGATGTGATGGAGCGGCCGATCAGATGTTCCATTGGGCGAACGGACGTGCTGGTCTCACTCTACTTGGGCGTGTCGCTGGCCGGTCTCAAGCGCCCGCGAATCTGCCTACGTCTGATAGGCCAGCGGAGGGCGTAGGGTGCCACCACCCAGGATGCAGGTGAAACCGCTCACGCGCTATGCCCTGTTGCAGATTCTCAGCTGGGCCTTGGTTGTGCTGGTTGTGCTACTGCTGCTGCGCTGGGGCTGGATCAACGCGACTGCAGCCGGGGTCGTGATCGTGCTCTGGCTGGCTAAGGATGTTCTTCTCTATCCGCTCTATCTCCCGGCAGTGGCAGCGGAGTCGGCCGTCTCTCCGGGGGTGGGAGCCATGGTGGGCCGAACCGACTCTTCACGCTACTTTTGAGCTTGGCTCACCTGTACCAGCACGGGTTGTAAAACGCGCAGCAGGTCCACCGTATCCAGCGAGATGATGTAACCGTGTTTGCCGCCGTTGATGTACACGCGGGGTAGCTCGGCGGAGTAGGCCCCCGCCGCGTCGATGCCTGACGGACGCGAACTGGAACCCACCGCGACCAGACCCCGGCTCACCCATCGACTTCCTTGAGACCCTGTGATCGTGGCTCACGCGAAAAGTGGGGATCCAACGGGAGTGGGGTGATCCATTCGCCATCGTGAGAAACACAGCGCCGGCCGCTGTCGTCCCTGCCGTCATCTGTGCGCTTTTTGGACTGTTCCGGCCGGGAAGCAGTCTGTAGCCTCCAGGTGGTGCCATGAGCGTTCGCGTGTTGATCCCAGTCAGGACGATCCCGATCCGAACCGCTGCCGTCTGTGCCGCATGGTACTCGCGCCTGTTGCGCGCTGAAAAACCTGATCAGAGGAGGCTTGCCATGCGCACATTCTTGTTTCTGCTTTTGTTGGTAAGCTCGAGCACCGTCCTGGCGGTGGACTTGGGCCAGCTCAACGAAGCCGTCGACCAGGACAAGGCCATGGATTCGGTTGACAGTCAAAAGGCGGCTGAAGCAGCCATGGAGCGGGACGTGAAGAAGGGCTACGACTCGATCGACAAGCAGCAGGCCGTCGAATCGGTCGACAAGGAGAAGTTGCTGGACACGTTGACCAAGTAGGCCGGTCCGCGAGCCTCTGACCGGCGCCCGCTGAGCAGGCACCGGCCACCCTGATAAGCCGTCCATGACTGCTTGCCGTCCGAGAGAGGCGCTTGTGCGGATGAGGGGCATCGGCCGTCACGCTCCCGCTATCAGCGACAGTCGTCGTCATCGACCTTGACGATCCGGGTGCATTGCATTATCCGGCGGTGATCGCCGACTGGGCACTTGGGGTCGGCTACGTACGGGACGACATTAAGAGTTCTGGCCACCCGAGGGCTTACGCGGGGTCACCGATTGGCGCGCAGCACGATGATCAGCGGAGAGTCCCGCGATCGCCCTGTGACGTATCTCCGCTCACGCGGACATCATTGCACGGTTGATCGGCCCTGATGGTCTCGTGTTTCCCATCCTGGGGGTTTCAACGCATTGGGATCACAGATTAGCCGACCTGGTGGGGCGGCGAAGGAGACCGTAGTCGACCCCTGAGCCGCCACTGGTTCCCGATGGATGAGGGTCCCCAGTCGAGCCCAGAGCGGACGGTCCTCGCGCGCACCTCGTTGCGAAATGCGGTCAACCGAGAATCAGCGCAGGAACTGGAGCCAGCCCGACAGGCCCAGCAGAGTCACCAGCAGCACGGGTGGCGTGATCACGATGCCGATCAGAAAATACTGCTTCCAGGTGATCACGATGCCCTTGCGTGCCAGCACGTGCAGCCACAGTAGCGTGGCCAGGCTGCCGATCGGGGTGATCTTCGGACCCAGGTCGGAGCCGATCACGTTGGCGTAGATCATCGCCTCCTTCACCAGGCCGGTCACGTTCGCATCGTCGATGGACAGGGCGACCACCATCACCGCCGGCATGTTGTTCATCACCGAGGACAGGAAGGCCGCGATGAAGCCAGTTGCCAGCGCCGCCACAGTGACCCCGTAGTCACCCACCCAGTCCAGGACGCGCGCGATGTCCGCAGTCAGTCCGGCGTTGCGCAGGCCGTAGACCACCAGGTACATGCCGATCGAGAAGATCACGATCTGCCAGGGAGCGGTCCTGATCACGCGCCTGGTTGAAATCACGTGCCCGCGCGCGGCCACGACCAGCAGGACGGCCGCACCCATGCCGACGATCGCGGAGATGGGCACCCCCTGCGGCTCGATCACCAGGAAGCTGAACAGGAGCAGGCCGAGCACCCACCAACCGGCCCGGAATACCGCCGGATCCTTGATCACCTCGTGCGGCCGACGCAGCTGGGTATAGTCGTAGCGCAGCGGGATCTGCCTGCGGAAGAACAGCAGTAGCACCAGCAACGAGGCGGCCACCGACACCACGTTCACCACCACCATCACGGTCGCGTATTCGACGAAGCCGATGCCGAAGAAGTCCGCCGAAACGATGTTCACCAGGTTGGAGATCACCAGCGGCAGGCTCGCGGTGTCCGCGATGAACCCCGCTGCAACCACGAAGGCCACCGCCGCCACGGGGCTGAAGCCCAGTGCACGCACGATCTCCAGCACGATCGGCGTCAGCATCAGCGCCGCCCCGTCGTTCGCAAACATCGCCGCCACCGCCGCGCCGAGCAAGACGATGAAGGCGTAGAGCCGCAGCCCGTTGCCGCGCCCCCAGCGCGCCACGTGCAGCGCTGCCCACTCGAAGAACCCGGCCTCGTCCAGCAGCAGCGAGATGATGATGATGAACACGAAGGTCAGCGTCGCGTTCCAGACGATATCCACCACGATCGGCACGTCCGAGAAGCTCACCACGCCAGTGGCCAGCGCCACCGCGGCGCCGCCCATGGCCGACCAGCCGATGCCCAACCCCTTCGGCTGCCAGATCACGAGGGCGATGGTGATCACGAGGATGACCAGGGCAGTCAGCAGCATGACAAATCCTTGCAGGGACTGGACGAAGGAACCGGGATGATTCAGGCAGGATCAGTCATGCCGCTTGAACGGATTACAGCAATCCGGATGTCCACGCAGGCAGCGCAGCAGATCAAGCCGGGACACCATCCCAACCAGCCGCCCTTCTTCGAGCACGGGTAGGGACTTGACCCGGTGCTCGAGCAACAGGCGGGCGGCGACGGCCATGTCATCGGAGGGGGTTACATAGGCGGGATCACGGCTCATGACCTCTGCGGCGGTGGCCCCCTCGGCCGGGTTCGGGTCGTACCCATCGCGGCGGAACACTGATTTGTAAAAGGACTCCCGCCAGACCGGCTCACGGCTCGGCACATGCTCGTCTGCCACCCGGTGAATCAGGTCGCCGGTCGTGACCATCCCAAGCACCCGGCCCGATTTGTCCACGACCGGAACTCCGTTGAGGTCCTTTTCGATCAGCAGATCCACCAGTGCCGCGACGGGAGCCCCCGGACCAACGGACACGGGATTGGGCGTCATCAGATCACGAACCTGCATCGATACCGCCTCCCCTGTCATCCTTGCGGCTGTCGGCCAGTCGAGATTTGGGGTGAGGCTCCTGTACCTACTCAGGCAGAGGCTTTCGCCTCCCGATCCACAGCAAGCCCACACTGCTCCGGATGCCCTCCGCAGCAATCTTCAGTCAGAAAATCCAGTAGGCTGCCAATCGCCTCGGGGCGCACGGCGTAGCGGATGTAACGTCCGGCACGCATCGAATGCACCAGCCCGGCGCCCTCGAGCGCTGAGAGGTGAAAGGAAAGGGTCGATGGCGCGATCCCGACCTCGGCAGCGATTTCACCGGCCGGCCGCCCCCGTGCGCATGCCTTGACCAGCATGCGAAACACGGTGAGACGATGCTCATGCGCGAGTGCAGCGAGCATCCTGGCGGCCATGGGCGTGTCCATAAGGCCATGCTACTGGAAAAGCGAGCGCATCGCATCGGGTATCCGGATGTTTGCCGTGCCGCAAAGGCCCGCCCGCAGAGATCGCAGGCGGGCATGGTCGGGTCATCGTCGAGCGTCCCCTCAGGCAGCAGGGCGGCGCGCAATCAGGAACTGCTCGCCGAGCTTGATCAGCGCAGCTGCAACGGCAATGCCGAGAACGAGGATCAGCGCTTCGGGGATATTGGGCTGGTAGGTCTGGACCGCACCATACCAATGGGCCGTCTGTCCGAGCGAGACGAGCTGCCCCGTGATGATGAAGCTGTACTGCACCCAGAACACACCGAGAATGCCCACTAACGCCAGCAGACGTGGAGCGAGCGATAGCAGCATGGCGGCCACCAGGAACGGAACCAGCATGAAGATATTCGCCCAGCCCAGCATGCCCTCCACCGTGCTGTGGGCTTCATAGGCGACCCGAGTCAGGATCAGCGCCGCGAAGACCAGTGCTGCTTGCCGGAAGATCCGCCCTGCGGCCTCCGTCAAAGTGCTCTGCGGACGCAGCAACACAATCGCGGCGGCGCCACTGACCAACGCGGAAACGAGGGTGACCACCGAAAGGAAGGCCCCGTGGAAGTCCGGCCGGCCGATCACGGTCCCGAACACCGCGCCGATGGTGATGGCCGCAGCCGCCGCGATGACCAGGGTGCCCCAGGCGAGCGGCAGGTCGAATACGCCGTGGCGACCCCGCAGATCCATCACCAGCTTCACGAACAGCAGCACCAGTTCGATGGAGTAAAGGGTGCCCATCCACCAGATTGGCGAACTCGGGTTAGGCGAGAGCAGGATCCACACCATGTTCAGCAGCGAGCCGAGCTCCGTGGCCAGGGCGGTGAAGCCCCCAAGAAGGATTCCGATGGCCATGATCAGCAGGGGCCGCGTGTGCCGGGTGATGGCTTCGTCCTTCATGATCAGGCCGTAGGCCAGCACCAGCGAGATCCCGGTGCTCATCAGGGCCAGAAAGTAGCGCCCGCGCGTCGTCATGCAGCGCTCCGGCACGCTGTGCTCGCGCAGGTCGAGTAGCTTCTCGGCGAAGGTGTCCATCGCCTCTTCCCAGGTGATGCGCACGAATCCCGGATCCTCGCCCCGGCCCTTCCTGGGATTGGTCCGCTTCATCGGGTAGCGCACCCGGTCCGGATCGTACAGCTCGGTCAGCGCCATGCTCTGGCGCACGCAACCGGACTTCCCGGTGATCTTGGAGTGCTGGTTGCCGGGTACGTGGAAGACGCGACCGTCCTGCACGTAGGCCTCCTTCATGCACCAGGTGGTGCAGCCCTGACAGACCGTGGGCACCCGCTCGCCCGAACCCGGAATGGGAATCGGGTTCGCAGCGTGCACGACACCGGCATTCACCAGTGCCTGCATCAGGGGGTTGAGTTGGAACGCCGTCAAGGCGCCCAACGCACCCGTCCCGGCAAGGAAGGTGCGGCGACTGATCTTGGTATCGTGGAACCATATCGGTATCCGGGCCGTGGCGGTCGCGGTGCTGGTGGTCGTTTCTCTGCAGTTGATCTTCACCTGCGCACCGTTCATGCAGTTCTTCTTCGACAGTCGTCCGATGGCGCCGCGGGAGGCCGGGATCATCCCTGGTGTCGGCATCGTCGTCTTTGCGTTGCTGGAGCTCGAGAAGGCCGTGTTCAGTCGCTATGTCGCCTACCGCGACCGGTCACAGCCTGCGCACTGAGGGCTGGAGACACGAACTGTTCAGTGGGAGGACGAAATGCCCGGCCGGCTCAGCTATCCGCGCCTTCCGGATCCAGCCATTCCAGGAGGTAGTACAGGTACTGACCCTCGGAGGATTTCGAGGGGCCAAGCCCCCGTGCCGCGAACCGGTTGGCGCGACTCGCGCAGACCTGCACGCAGCCAGCCGGGGAAGGGCTGAACTGCACCGTGGGGCGACTGGCCCATGACGGGCGAACGTATCCGAGGACCGTGCCGCTCAAGGACGCGATCGGATTTCCGGGAACAGTACACCGATACCCATTCCTGCCAGGGATTGCAGCGTTACCGCGCACGATGCGGTTACCCGAGAATGAACACGACCCGCCTGGCCCGCGCATCCCGCCTGGCTGGCCCGCTTCCTGGAAGTCCTGGGGACGCGCGTCGAACCGTGACAGCATGGGTGTGCCATCGGCCTTCCGGGCCTTGTCGTCGGTCAGATCCTGCAGGCAAAGCGGGCCAAGCCGAAGTGCAGGAGCGGGTCCGGGATGCTCGACTGGATCAGACAGGTGGTCGCCCAAACACGAACGGCATCCAGTCTTGGGCCGGCAAATTCGATCAGTCACTCCGCCTTCGGCCCTGAGAAGCAGCCACGCGGTGCCCGTCAGGTAACGAAGCAGCATCGTGTTGCTGCCGACGAGGCTGTCTCATCCCGACCGTAGCGGGCAGTCGGTGGGGTTGGATGAGTGGCTGAAGTCGGACGTTAACCTGACACTGGAGACGGGCCTTCGACACCCGGGTGCACCCGAATAGGGGCGCCGAGCACACGGGAAAGGCGCCGGGAACGGCAGCGTCTCCGCGGAAGATACGTCCGGACATCTTGTTTGCGAACGTGGCGCGCGCAACCCGCGCGGCGTGCGGCGCAAATCTAGTGGTGCCCAACGATGATCAGTCTGCCAGCGACGGGTAGAACCGCCATCGCCGGCGAGCCGGTCAAGGGATTGCAGCAATCGTCAGAAAGGCGCCGAAAATAACCAGGTGGAGTCCACCCTGCAGGATCGTCGTACGTCCCATGGCCAGCGAGAGGGTTGCCACGAAGAGGGACAACAGCAGCAGCACAATGTGCTCTGCCTCCAGCCCCAGTGTCAGCGGTTGACCCAGTGCAATCGACAGTATGGCCACCAGGGGGATGGTCAGGCAGATACTGGCCAGTGCCGATCCGAGCGCCAGGTTGAGGGCGGTCTGAAGGCGGTTGGCGAGCGCGGCGCGCAGCGCGGCGGTTCCCTCTGGCAGGAGGACGGTCATGGCGATCACCACTCCGACGAGGGCGGCGGGCAGACCGGCTTGGGCAACCGCATGTTCGACTGTCGGCGCCAGGGTCTCGGCCAGCACCACCACGGCCACGAGTGCGATCGGCAGCAGGAGGAGCGCGGTGGCCATCTCTCTCCGGCCCGGCTTGCGATCCTCCAGTTCCTGCAGTCGTGGATCACTGAAATCGCCGCGATGGCGCACCATCTGCACATACAGGAACAGGCCGTAGAGAGCCAAGGACACGCAGGCCACGAACACCAATTGTGGCGTGGCGTAGACGGGGCCCGGCACGGCGACCGTGTAATTCGGCAGAACCAGGGCCAGCACGGCGACCGTGGCCAGTACGGCGAGGGCGCTTACTGCACCTCGCGCAATGAATTCCTGTTCGCGGAATCGAATGCCCCCGATCAGCAGGCACAATCCGACAATGCCGTTCAGCACGATCATGATGGCCGCGAAGACCGTGTCGCGAGCGATTTCACTGGTTCCTGCCGGCGCGTTGAGCAGTACCGAGACAATGAGTGCGGCCTCGATGATCGTCACGGCAAGAGCAAGAAGAATGGCGCCGTATGGGTCGCCCAGGCGCTTGGCAATGGTTTCCGCGTGATGCACGGCCGCCAGGACCGTGGCAAAGAGCAGGATAGCCAGAAGCGGCACGAGTAGCCCCGGTACAGCCCCGGACCAGAAGACCATGAAAGCCGCGGCACCGGCCAGGGACAGCACCGGCACCAGCGCAGACCAAAGCGGGGCGGGGAGGTGTTTCAGTACGCCGCTCACTGAGCCAGTGCCTCTTCGAACATCACACCGCTCCTCCGGATAGAATGGTGGCACCGGCATGATCGGGCCGTGTGACGGGTCTCCCCAACCGACCTGTAACGGCCATCCCGGGCCGATTGTCGCAGGGGGCAGCGCGACAGGCAACGGCCCCTAATGACCTAGAGGGAGATCCATGATTCAGATGAAACGCGCATTTGCGGCCCCGGTTCTTGCGGCAGCCCTGATCGCCGGGCCAGTGGCGGAGGCCTGCACCCGCGCCGTGTATCTTGGCCCGGAGGACCGGGTCCTCACCGGGCGGAGCATGGACTGGAAGCTGCCGATGACCAGCAACCTGTGGGTGTTTCCGCGCGGCATGGAACGCGACGGGGTGGCCGGGCCGCGCTCGGCCACATGGACCTCCACCTACGGCAGTCTGGTGGTCACCGGCTACGACATCGCGACCGCCGATGGCATGAACGAGGCGGGTCTGGTGGCCAACCTTCTCTGGGAGGTTGAGGCGAGCTACCCCGAGGATGACGGAGAGACACCACGGGTGTCGCTTTCGGTGTTTCCGCAGTATCTGCTCGACCGCTTCGCCACAGTGGCCGAGGCAGTGACAGACCTGCGGGAAAACCCCGTGGAGGTGGCGGGCGGCGAGGTGCCGGTGGGCCCGCCCGGACGCGCGGCGACAGTGCATGTGTCGCTGTCAGATGCGACCGGTGACAGCGCCGTGATCGAGTTCGTCGAGGGCGAGATGAAGATCTGGCACGACCGGTCGTATCAGATCATGACCAACGAGCCGACCTATGACCGCCAGCTTGCCGTTCTGGAGTATTGGCAGAACGTGAACCCGCGCGAGTTCCTGCCGGGTACGGTGCGCGCCTCGGACCGGTTTGTGCGGGCTCATTTCTACATCAATGCGGTGACGCAGAGTGCCGATCCGCGTATTGCGGCCGCCTCGGTATTCAGCGTGATCCGGCAGGCATCGGTCCCCTGGGGGATCAGCGTGGCGGACGCACCGAACCTGTCCACGACCCGGTGGCGCGTCGTTGCCGACCACCAGGACCGGCGCTATTACCTCGAATCCGTGATCTCGCCCAGCGTGTTCTGGGTCGATCTGGACAACCTCGACTTCTCGCAAGGCAGAGACGTGGTCAAGCTGGACCTCGGGGTGGATATGGAGCGGGTGTTATCGGGCGAAGTCTCGGCGGCGTTCGCACCGGCCGAGCCCTTCGCCTTCCAGCCTGCCGAATGAGCGGCGAAGAGAGACAACCATCATGGTCTGTCTCCTCCTTCGGGGTTGAGGAACATGAGCATGGTCCGATCCGCAGAGACCGTGTACGACCGTGAGCCGCCGCCGAGTTGTCCGGTGCCCAAGGCCGCAATTGAAGAGGTTGCCGCCACCGCGCGCAAAGCAGCAGCCTTTGGTCTGTTGCCGCCGAGGATGCAACCGATATCTGTAGCGTCACCCGGCCTGCGCAGGCCGGGTAGGGCGCGTCAAAGGGGTCCGAGAGCCCGGCTGAAAGCGGCCGATGTCGCGACGAACGGTCCGCCTTGCGCACTGCCGCGACGCCCATCCCCGTCGAGGCCAGCACGACCGCGGCGAGAATCCGGCTCACCGTGTACATCAGCTCGCGCCGGTCGCTCAGACTCATGAACTCGCCCCTGAAGTTGATCATGAAATGCAGCAGCAGGATCGCGGCCAGGCTGCTGCGCCGGTTGCGGTTGTAGAGCCAGGTCATGGCCATGGGCCGGGCAGGGATGGCGATGAGGAACAGGCCGAGATCGAACTAGACTTCTAGTCAAGCCCACCCGGGCACGGAGGAACGCATCATGGCGACCACCCCAGCGGCGAACGGACTGCGCGAGCGGCTCGAGCAAGACTTTGTGCTGTGTGCCCAGGGTTATCTCTTCGAGCTCGAACGGCGCGGCTATCTTCAGGCCGGGCCGTTCGTGCCGGAAGTGATCCTGGACCACCCGGACGTCGTGCGCCAGCTTCATCGCGATTTCGTGCATGCCGGGTCGGACGTGGTCCAGGCCCTGACCTACTACGCTCACCGCGAGAAGCTCCGCATCGTCGGCCGCGAGGGCCAGCTCGAGGCCATGAACCGCGCCGCGCTGGACATCGCCAAGCAGGTGGCGGCCGAGAGCGCCACCCTCTTTGCCGGCAACATCTCCAACACCAATGTCTACGAGCCCGGCGATGCGGCGACCCATCGGACGGTGCGCGCCATGTTCGAGGAGCAGGTGGCCTGGGCGGCGGACGCGGGCGTCGATTACGTCATCGGCGAGACCTTCTCCTGGCTTGGCGAGGCACAGCTCGCGCTCGAGGTGATCCAAGCCGCCGGGCTGCCCGCGGTCATCACGCTCGCGATCACCCGCAACGGGCTGTCCTGGGAGGAGAAGACGCCCGCGGACTGCTGCCGCGCACTGGAGCAGGCCGGCGCCGACGTCGTGGGTCTGAACTGCATGCGGGGACCGGCGACCATGCTGCCGCTCCTCGCGTCCATTCGTCAGGCGGTCGGTTGCCCGGTGGCCGCCGTGCCGGTGCCATATCGCACCGATGCGGCCCATCCGACCTTCCAGTCGCTGGAGGACCCGGGCTGCGACTGCATCCCTGAGAACCGGCCGTTTCCGGTCGCTCTCGATGCGCTCACCTGCAACCGCTACGAGATGGCGCGCTTTGCCCGTGCGGCCTATGACCTCGGCGTGACCTACCTCGGCGGCTGTTGCGGCACCGGTCCCCACCACGTCCGTGCCATGGCGGAGGCGCTTGGCCGGCATCCACCAGCCAGCCGGTACTCGCCGGACATGAGCCGCCATGCCTACTTCGGCACCCACGAGGCCATTCCGGCCGCCTACCGGCGCCGCGCCGAGCGCTGGTGATGCAACGCGCGACGCCTTCGGGCGCAGCCCGCCAATAGCTCGCCCCCAGGATTGGTACACAGCGGATGCCGCCACCGAAACCGGAGTCCATGGCCATTCTCCAGAAGAGCTTCGCCGAACTGGTTCCGACCCTGCCGGGCGCCCTGGCCGACAGCTTGGAGACCCCTGGGAGCGGACCATGCGGGTGGCGGCGCGGCCCGGGCAGCGTTCCTCGTGGAAGGGCGCGTCCCCGGAAACATCCGTCGAGTCGATCCGCCAACCAATACCGGCGCTGGCATTGCAGGACTTAGCGCTGCGCCGGCCGCCTTGGTGCCTCCTTTGATTGCCCGTTCACGGGTCCTTCAGATCTGCCCCGCTCGATGGGGACCGTTGGCGGAGTGCCATGCCTCGGGTTAGCGGCTGCCCGTGGCAGCCTGTGTCGGGGCCCACCAGCGCTCCACGACCATTACATGTGGCACCGTGAGGGCCGCAAGTCCCCAGAAAAGGACCCGCACTGCATCAGCGGTCATGTCCGGTAGGTTGCGGTCACTGCCCAGGAACCACCAGGCAATCAAGCCAAGGGCAATGGCAAGCAGCGTCGCGGGCGCCGCCTGACGGAGAAGAAATGGCCATCCCCGACGCGTTCCGGATGTTGCGAGGATTTCGAGGAAATGGCGGATGCTGTGCACAGCACAGAAATAGAAGGTGAAGGCGATGATCGGCGGGAGAAGAATCATCGCCCCTGCCAATGCCAGAAGCTCGACGAATCCGGCGGGGTTCCCGTGCGCTTCGCTCCGCCGCCACAGAATACCCAAGCCGACCGCCCAGCCCAGCATCAGTACAGGACCGACCAGGGCGACCGCCTCGGCGACCATGTGTGCATCGACATCGATCAGCCAGGCGAAGAGCTGCCCGGTCTGTACCGGGTGACCGAACATCGGACCGATAATCGGAATGCTTCCGGAGAGCCAAACCGCTGACGAACCACGCGGAAAGCCCTGAAAGGGGGCGTCGGAACGACCAAAGTGCCAGACCGACAGCAGCAGGAACAGCACGAGGGCAAGCACTGGCTGCAACATGACTATGCCGACAAAGGCGCCTGCCAGCGCGGCGTATGCGCCCAGCCACAGCAAGAGGGTCGACCAGCGGATGCGCGCCAGCCGATGCATGAGCCATGGGTCGACGCCGCCGTGAGCCAGCCCAAACAGGGCGATCGGCGCAAGCGCGATCCAGAACTGGGTCAGGATGTCCGGCGTCGCCAGCGTCAAACCCAGCACGGCAGCGATGATCGAGGTCACGATGACCATGCGCTGGTGTCGCGGAGCCTGGCTCGTAGTGTGGTTCATTGTCAGCCCTGCACGCCGCGCAGGCATCTGACGGCGAATCGAAGCATCGGCTGGGCGGGCAACGCCGCGATCACAGCGAGGCGATCAGCGAGAGTCGGCTCATCACTGAGGAAGCGGACCATTCGATCGGGTCTCGTGCGGTCGAAAAGGCTCAGAAACCAGGTCGGGGCTTGCGCTGGATCGTCACGCAGGGCGCGCAGGAAGACGCGGTCGAGTAGATCCAGGTCAGCCGGCCGCACTCGCGGCCTGCGCCACTGCCATGAACCGCGTTCACTCGCGCTGATGGCCTGCCGCGCCAGATCCTTCGCGCCCCGTTGGCAGGCGCTGAAGAGATAGCCGCTTGCCGGTCTCATCCAGCCGCCGGCGGTTCCGGCCATGACAATGCGCAGGTCGGCGGTTGCGGTTACCGGAATCGGCATCATTGGTAGCACGCCTTGCTCGTTCCGCAGGATGTTTGTCCGGGGTCCGAAGCGCTCCGCGATCAGCGCTCTCTGCTGCGGCAGGAGGTCGGCGAGGTGCGGCTGGCGGCGGAAGGCCGTCAGTTCCATCAGTGCCTGTCGCGGGCCCGTTGGCAGAACGTAGGTGAACTGGATTTCGTTGCTGCAATGACGGAAATCCATGAGCATGGCGGTAGATGGGTGGAAGTAGTCCTCGTCGAGGCTGATCTCCGAACCGTGAAAGACCTGCCACAATCCGCTCTTCGACGTGGCTTCGTCAATGGTCGGCGGTCGGGTGTCGATGACACTGCGGGCGCTGATCGCGCCCTGGTCGGTATGCACCACAAGGCTGTCTTGTATGGGTTCGATCGCGCCGGCGCGCTGTCCCAGGCTGAGTTCGAATTCGGGATGGCGTGCGACGCAGTCGGTTGCGAGACGATAGAAACGATCTGCGGGTAGCAGCGCATAGGGGCGTTCACCGGCGCTTGCCGTGACAGTCCTCCCCGCGTGCGCGACCTGCCAGCGTGGCCATCGATGGGTGATGCCGGCTGCAAACGGGTGCTCGGCCCCCTCCCAGAAACACCAGCTCCTGTCGTGACTAAAGCTTGATCGCGGGTCGACAAGGCAAACGGTGGGTAGGCGCTTCCCGGTCGTTGCGCTCAGTCGTTCGAGCCAGGCCACGAAGCTTAACCCTGTCAGTCCGGCCCCGATGACGACGACATCGAAGGCTGATTCTGCGGTCATCTCTCGCTGCCCCGGCGGCTGTTCGGGAGCATATTCCGTTTTTCCGGCGTGTTCGCGTTCGGCATGCGCCAGGAGGTCTGCAAGTACAGATAGAGGCCTTGCGCCGAAGCCAGTACTTTCCCGCCCGTGCCAACGCGGTAGCGTCCCCGCCAGAAGCGTTCCGGGCCGCGTGCGAGGATGCGTCTGCCGATTCGACGATAGAGGTGCGAGGCGACCGCAATCGCCAGACGCGATCGGGGTGGAAGATCGGCGAGACCTTTCCAGCCTTTCTCGTAGGACGCCTCGGCATGCTCCAGTAGCGTCTGCACGGCGCGCCAGGCCGACGCTCGTGCCTGCAAGTTGCCAGCAGCGATCGCGCCGGGCGTGACTTGCGGGTTCAGCCAGCTCCGGGGCAGGTAGACACGGTTCTGTTCGGCATCCTCAAGCACATCGCGCGCGATGTTCGTGAACTGCATGGCCACGCCCAATGCACGAGCCGCGGCGCGGGTTTCCAGGCTGTCCCGCGCATCCAGCATGCCGGCCATCATCAAACCCACGGTACCCGCCACGCCGTCAGCGTATGCATAGAGTTCGCTGTCATTGTCGATTCGCACCGGCCCGATATCGGTCAAAGCGGTGGCTGCGAGACGTTCGAGTGCCCACCATGCGTTGTCATCGGTGGTCAGCAGACGTTCCGCCTCGGCCACCACCGGGTGGGTCGAGTCGCGCCTGCCAACGGCTGTGACCAACTCACCCAGGCGTGTTCTGGCGATGCATTGCGCGTCTGCGGTGATGGGTAGGTCTGCCATGTCGTCAATGGTGCGGCAGATCGCATAGAGTCGCGCACATCGCACGCGCACGGCTGGCGCCAGCAACCGGCCCGCCCAATGGAAACTGCGGCCATGTCGGCGCAGTGTTGCAAGGGCGCGATCGTTTTCCGGAGTGGAGGTCATGGACCTCTAGCGAGCCTCGGGTAAGGCGCGGGGAACCGGTGATTCCAAGGATTCACGCTCAAGCAGTCGTTCAACCACGGCCGCTGAGGAGACCACGCCGGGAACGCCGGCCCCCGGGTGTGTTCCGGCGCCGACGAAATAGAGATTGCGATAGGCACGGGACTGATTGTGGAAGCGCAGGCCCGCAGACTGGGTCAGTATCGGCGCGATGGAAAAGCCGGCGCCGTCGGGGCTGCTCAGTTCGTCGGCAAAATAGCGAGGCGATACAGCATGCGTGGCGCGAAGCTGGCTGCGCAGGTCGGGCATCAGCCGGGTCTCGAGAACCTTGAGGATGCGCTCGGTCAGGCCCTCCGAGAGAGCGTCCCAGTCGTGTCCGCCACGCAGGTTGGGAACCGGAGTCAGTACATAGAAGGCGTCGCGCCCTTCTGGCGCCATTGCCGGATCGGTCGCGGTCGGGCGATGCAGGTAAAGGCTCAGATCGGTGGGAACGGTCAAGTGATCGAAGACATCTTTCAGGACCTCGCGAAACGTGTCCCCAAACAGAATCGTGTGATGCTCCAGTTCGGGATAGCGACGCGCCGTAGTGAAATACACCACGAACAGGCCCATCGATTGTTTCATCCGCCCGCGCAGGACATTCCGGATGCGCGCAAACCCGGTAGCCGGCAACCAGTGGCGGTAGACATGCAGTGGATCGACATTGCTCACCACCAGGTCGGCGGGGTGTGTGCGTCCCGCTTCGTCGACGACTCCGTCGATGCGTCCAGCGGATGTGGCCAGCCGGCTGACCGGTGCGTCCGTGCGGATCATCCCGCCGTGACGCCGGAACAGGTCGGCCAGTGCGGTGACCAGGGCGCCGGTGCCACCGCGCGGGAACCAGACACGCCCCTCTCTTTCCAGCACATGGATGAGCGAATAAAGCGACGATGTCCGGTACGGGTTGCCGCCAACGAGGAGAGATGGCACCGAGAACGTCCGCCGAAGGCGTTCATCCGTGAAGTGTCGGGATACAAAGTCGTAGACGCTTTGGTCGGCGCGAAGCCGTAGGAGATCGGGTAGCACGCGCAACATATCTGCGACTCGCGTGAAAGGCTGCGTTGCCAGGTCGCGAAAGCCGCGCTGGTAGCGCGCCTCGGCCGCCCGGTAAAAACTCGGGTAATGAACGCCTTCGCCGGGGGCGATGCACTCGATCTCGGCAACGGTATCGCTGATGGAGCCGCCATAGTCGAAGCGTGAGCCGTCAGGGAATTCCATGCGGTAGAAAGGCTCGACCGGCAGCAGTTCAACGCTGTCCTCGAGTTGTTCTCCGAGCCGCTCGAACAACTCGGCAAACAGGAAGGGCGCAGTGATGACCGTTGGCCCGGCATCAAAGCGCGTGCCATCGATCGTCAAGCAGCGCGCGCGACCCCCCAGGTCGGGGTGACGCTCGAACAGCTCTACCGTATAGCCACGCGCCAGAAGCCGGATTGCGATCGCAAGACCGCCGAACCCCGCGCCGATGACGATGGCATGCGGTGATTCGGTATCAACACGAAACGCGGTCATCATGGACGCCCGGGGCTGGATATGTAGGCCTCTGCATGACGGTCCGCTTTTACCATTAGGCCACGAATGAGAGCACGCAATTCCGTCTCCAGAGGCGCCGGTAGCTCGTGGGTCAGGGCCAACGCGCGGCCCAGCGCCGCGCGCGCATGCCGCAGACATCGGTGACGAATTTCCGAACTCGAGACCGATGGACGCGCCCCCGGACGATGTCGATACCAGGCGTGCAGGTGATGCGGTGGTCGCTGGCTTCCGTTCGCATTCCGAACTGGTGGCATGTCGTCCAGATCATCAAGAATCTGGTAGGCGAGGCCGATGGCGTCCGAAAGCACGCGAAGACTTCGTGCTGTTGGCGCCGCCAGGCGTACCGAGAGTGCTCCGGCCCGCAGAGGCAATTCGAACATGGGCGCCGTTTTGGCGCAGGTCGCGCGGACATACTCGGTGACAGAAAATGCCCTGCCTTCTCCGCGGGCAGCGAGTTCCAGACTCTGACCCCCGATCACACGGTTCGATTTCTCCGCCAGTTGCCTCACCAGCTCCTGGCTGGAGGCGGCATCGTCGATGGTCGTCGCAAGAAGGAAGGCGCTGGAGAGCAGTAAATCTCCTGTGCACAGCGCAGTGTCTCGTCCGAAAAGGTGCCAGACGGCAGGTCGTCCGCGCCGCATCTTGTCTGCATCACTGATATCGTCATGCACCAGAGATGCGTTATGTAACAATTCGCAGGCGGCTGCTGCCACAATACGGTGCCGGACAGGCGTTCCCCAACCGACGCCACTCGCGATGGCAAGCCGGGCCCGGGTCCGGCTGCCGCCGGTCGCCAGGTGGTAAGCGGCGGCTGTCCTTGCCGGCGTGCTGTCGCCATTCTCCACGACAGCCTTCATCGCACGCTCGACGTGTCTGATCTCGGCGTCGATCTGGGATTGATCAGGAGGGGCCCGATCAGGCTGCCAGGCGTTGAATTTATAGCCTGATTCCAGGGGCAAATCCATTGTTACGGCCACGTGGGATCCTCCTTCAACAGCCGCCTGGAGCAAGGCCTCCACCGCACTTCCGTGCGTGCAAAAAGGGCTCTGATCGCTGCCGTTACATGGTCTGTCGGGTCGGTTGTCGAAGTCGCCCGACAGATATGGGGGGCCGATTGCCAGGACGGGGTGGCAGCAACCGGCATTGGAGCCGTGCTGCCACCACCACTTGGGATCATGACCACATCGTCACGAAGCGTTCCTGCGCCTTGTCAGGCCTTGACCTGTTCGTGTTCGGACTTCCGCATGGCAATGACCAGGATCAGAATGCCGAAGACCGCCTTGGCCATGATGTCAGCAATGGTATAACCCACCTCAACGGCGGTGATGGCCGCGCCACCCGTCAGACCGACCAGCGGGAAGAGGAAAACGATCGGGTAGAAGAGCCAGGAGATCACGACGAGATAGGCCGCGCCGTTGATAAGCCCGCGCACGTTTTCCGGCTGCTTCCGGATCGAATCCTTCAGACCCACGACCAGCTGGTAAACGATGTAGATGAACGGGATCATCGACAGGATCCAGAAAGTGAAGCGGGTACCGCCCGTCTCTGCGATCTCGCCCGGATAACCGAGGGCAATCATCAGCGCTGCCGCGCCACCCAGCCAGATGCTCTTGGAAATGGTTTCGCCACGTGCAAGCTTCATCACGAGGATCAGTTCGATCAGCAGCAGGGGCACGGTGAGCAGCCAATCAACGTAACGGTAGGCCTGGTTGAATTGCGCGCCGGACGTTTCGATCGTGCCGTTACTGACCTCGAATGCACCCTGCCAGGACAGCATGATCTGAAGATAATGGTAGGCGGCAATAGCCGTGACGAGTCCCGTGATGGTGATCGCCATGCGATAAGCGGGGGCAACCTCGCTCCGCATGAACCAGAAGAAGAGCGACGCAGCGGCCATGACCGCGAGGCCGAATGAAAAGGCATTTTGGGTGAAGTTGTACTGCCCAACAGTAATGCTTGCGAGATCCATAGACGTTCTCCAGTGCTGCGTGACTGAGCGGAAATAACCGTATAGCAAAGATGTATAAGAAACGCATAGGTTCCGCATAGATTTTCCGGGTACTCTGCAGGAGACTGCCGGACCGCAGGTCGGCGCTACGCCCGAGAGGCGGCGGGCCCGTGGGGGTTCGTGGCCTGGCCGTGTGTCAAGGATTCGGCGTGAAGATGGTCAAGGCCGATCCGGCTCGGCTGATTCGGATCTGGCGGAATTCCGTCAAGAGCCGCCGACAGTGCCGGTTGGTGGCGCACCGTTTAAACCTGCGTCGCATCGCCACGACGGGTACAATGGAGGGCTTTTCCCGATCGAGTCCGCCCGATGTCCTTCAGCCAGGAAACCGCCCGCCGCCGCACCTTCGCGATCATCTCGCACCCGGACGCGGGCAAGACCACCATCACCGAGAAGCTGCTGCTTTTCGGCGGCGCGATCCAGCTCGCCGGCACGGTGAAGGGGCGCAAGAGCGCGCGCCACGCGACCTCGGACTGGATGGAGATGGAGAAGCAGCGCGGGATCTCGGTGACCTCCTCGGTGATGCAGTTTCCGTATCGCGGGAGGATCGTGAACCTGCTCGACACCCCGGGGCACGAGGACTTCTCCGAGGACACCTACCGCACGCTCACGGCCGTGGACTCCGCGCTGATGGTGATCGACGCGGCCAAGGGCGTGGAGGAG
>NZ_JAWLHP010000055.1:6332-20665 GCF_041690275.1 Thioalkalivibrio sp. | reverse complement strand
GTAGGAGCGGCTTCCAGCCGCGATCCCCCAACCGCCCCGGCCCATCGCGGCCAGAGGCCGCTCCCACAAAAACACCGACACCCCCCGCGCAGGAGCACCCCGTAGGAGCGCCCCCCGTAGGAGCGGCTTCCAGCCGCGATCCCCACCTCACCGCAGATCGCGGCGAGACGCCGCCCCCACCCACCCGATGTGCAGGCAAGATTCCCGATCAGGCCAGCACCCGAAAGACAGCGGCGGCCCTCCCACCGCATCACGCCCCAGCTTTGCCCTTCCGCCACCGTAGTGCGCTAAACTACCGGCCCGCGCCGGGATGGCGGAACTGGTAGACGCGCCGGACTCAAAATCCGGTTCTGGCAACAGAGTGCGAGTTCGATTCTCGCTCCCGGCACCAATGCAGCAGGGTCCTGATGCCGCCTTCACGCGACGCGGGACATCACAAGCGCCGGTGTAGCTCAGCTGGTAGAGCATCTGATTTGTAATCAGAGGGTCGCGGGTTCGAATCCTGTCGCCGGCTCCATCCAAAATTCGCACGTGTGCGGACGCCAGGAGGCGTCCGAGCGCGGTTTACGCGTGGCTGAAGGCTTCTCTACTCGTAACGACGGATTGACCGGAACTTCCCTTGCCGCGGCGGTATGAATGGAGCCCGTCAGGGATTGAGCATCAATCCCTGACGGGCATCTACACAACCGATTATGACCATGCCGACCAAAACGCAACGGCCAGCCGATCGCGCACGACGCCCGCGTGGGAGCGCGCCCCGCGCGAGCAGGACAGGCTGCACAGTCTTGATAATCAGATCTACCGAGGGTCACGGCCTGCGGAGCTTACCTCGCACCCGCCTCGGACTTCACGCAGCAAAGGACCGCGTGCCCTCTGACCGAACCTGTTACTGATCGACACAAGAGGGCACCACAGCCGGCCAGATCCCTACGGCGCCGAGTAGACTCCACGCCGCGGCGACGCCAGCCGTCCCTGCCGCTTCAGATAGGCCAGTGCCTGCGAAAGATTCCGGGTATCGACCCCCGTCTCCTCCGCCTTCTCACGGATTTCGGAGATCGTCATCTCCGGCTGTGTCGCAACGATCTCGCACAACTGTTCACCGATTGTGGCCGTGCCACCTGCTCGGCCCCCTTTCCGGGAACCACGCCTTCCCACCGCGCCTCCGAGCTTGCGGATCTCCCGGTCAAGCGCGGCCAGTTCCTTGCGCTGACGCGCGACGATCTCCCTCCGCTTGGCCTTCAGTTGTTCACGCTTCTCCTTGAACTCCTGTTCCTGCCGTTCTGCTTCCTCTTTCTCGCGTTCCCGTGCGAGCGCATACAGCTCCTCTGCGCTCAGGTTATTCATTTCCTTTTCCGTCTTGCTCACAAATACCTCTCCTGGGTCGGTACGCCTCGTCGGGACGTGAAATCATCTCTATTGAAAGAAGTTTAGTAGAACCCAAAGAGACAGGCATCATAGTAAAGGGTTCAACATGTTTCTTGACTGATCCGAAGGCTTCGCTGTAAGGGCGCGGCGGATCGATTTCATCCGCCGTTATCAGGGCCGCGCAGAGTGGAACATCGACCCTTCGGCTATCCAGGTCGCCATCAATGCTCCGTCGCTGGAGCGCGCGATGCCAACCGCACCGCGCTGGCAAAGACAGGGCAAGGTCGGCGATGGTCTTCTCCGGATCCGCACCTTGGCAGCCGTTGCAGCTTCGCGGCATCGATGACGGTTCGCCCCCCTCCCCCTCGCACGACTCCTTGAGCGAAATGCCAGCAAGCCCTTGTCCGCCACGCGACGTCGGGACGACATGCTCCTCGAGAACGGTGCCTTCGGCAGGATGCCCGCTCGCGCGCCATTCCGCTGTGCATCGCGGTCGCGTCGGGGACGGTCAGGGCCCTGACTGACCGATGATGGGGGAACGGATTTGCCACGCTCGCCGCAAGGGACGATTGCCTGGGCGCCGAACGCGACCTTGACGTTGACAAGTCCCCGGCTCGCGAACGCGATGCGCGCAATCAACACGAGTGAGGTCGGGGACACGCTATCCGAAGGAAGTCTCTGCCGGTCGGCTTTTTACCGGATATGCGCCGGAGCGGTATCCGGCCCGGCATTGACCGGCACGACGCGAGCGCCCCAAGCGCATTCATAACCTGATAGACGGGTATCAGCCCGGCTGGCCTTACTTTGCTCCAATCCTCGGGGACGGGCTGTGCCTGACGAGTTTCCCCGGCGCGCCGGCGCCCGGATCGTGTCGATCCTGACCGGCGGTGGCCTCGCTTATCGACCCGCTTTCGGCCCCAAAAACGGCCGTCCAAGGGTCTGCGGACACCGAAATTCGGGGGGCTTCACTCGGGTAATCAGGGGCTTGGCTTGGTCCGACCCCGGCGGGTCTTGACATGGGGTGGGGTTGGCGTTTGGATGGGGGTGGTCCCTGCGTGGTGGTTCGCCTGGTGAGCCATGTTCTGCGGTGATGCGGACGGGTGTTGCGGCTTGCCCGGCAGGGAAGCCAACGCCGGAGGAGGGATCGAGCCATGTCGGACGCACATCGCTTGCCCGGATGCCGGAGCTGCCCGCAGACGCCCGGCATACCGCAGCCCATCCCCGAAAGCCCCCGGGATGCCGCCCCGCCCCCGGTGCGAAACTACCGGCGCCCGGCCGAGCGCGGCTTTCGCCGGGACGAGCGCGACCGTGTCACCCTGCTCTTCGGAAGCCTCTCTTCGGCCCACGACCGGCTGGTCAAGGCCACACTGCAGGGCCTCGGATACAAGGCGGATCGCCTGCCGATGCCGGGGCGGCGAGACTTTCAGAGCGGCCGGGAATACTGCAACCCCGGCCAGTGCAATCCCGTCTACTTCGTCACCGGCGCGCTGATCCGCTATCTGGAACGGCTTCGCGACGAGAAAGGCCTGTCCACCGAGCGCATCGTGTCGGACTACGTCTTCGTGACCGCCGGTTCCTGCGGGCCCTGTCGCTTCGGCATGTACGAGGCCGAGCACCGCGTTGCCCTGCGCAAGGCGGGCTTCGAGGGCTTCCGGGTGATCACCTTCGACAAGAAGGGCGGTGGCGACGGTCACGATCCGGGCCTGGTCGGCGATGGCTTCGAAATGAACGTCAGGCTCTATCGTGCGCTCCTGAACGCCCTGTTCATGGCCGATGTCCTCAATGCGGTCACGCATCAGATCCGGCCCTACGCGGGGGATCCGGCCCAGGTCGATGCAGTCATCGACGCCTGCATCAGCGCGTGCGAAGACACCTTGCGGCGGCGCAGCTACGCGGTCGCGCCGGGACCATTCGCACGCTGGTTCCGCCCGCTGACGCCCTTCGGTTCCGCGGAGGACGTCGCGCAGCTGCTCGCACAACCGCGCGAGCGCGACTACGTCGACGCCCTCGCCCGCTGCCGCCGGATCATCGAGCAGCGCCTGCAGGTCGATCGCAGCACGCCGAAGCCCCTGGTGAAGATCACCGGCGAATTCTGGGCGCAGACCACCGAGGGGGACGGGAACTTCAACATGTTCCGGTTCCTGGAGGACGAGGGCGCCGAGGTGCGCATCGAGCCCCTCGCGGCCTGGATCGACTACATGCGGCACAGCCTGCACTCGCTGCTGAAGGACCGGCGGCTGATCGCCTGCGACGCCGCCCGTGCGCAGGGCGGAGTCTGGGTGCTCCCTTGGGCGGGGGCCTGGTCCCGGTACCTGTTCCAGGACGGCATGCTGCGGCTCGCCGGCTTGCTGATGCGGCGCGAGTACGACCGGATGCGCAGGGCCCTCGGTGAGACCACGCCCAGCCTGTCCCGGCAGGGCGTGCTGCAGCGGCTCGGGCATCCGTTCTATCACTCCCGCATCACCGGCGGCGAGGGCTATCTGGAGATCGCGAAGAACCTGCACGCCTATCATCATGGCCAGGCCCACATGACGCTGTCGCTGAAGCCCTTCGGATGCATGCCGTCGACGCAGTCCGATGGCGCTCAGGCGGCGGTGCTCGGGCGCTATCCGGAGATGAACTTCCTGCCGGTAGAGACCTCGGGGGACGGCGAGGTCAATGCCTATTCGCGCGTGCAGATGGCCCTGACCGAGGCCAAGGACCAGTGCCGCCGCGAGTTCCACCAGGCCCTGCAGGATACCCGCTGGACCCGGGAGGCACTGGCCGATTTCGTGAAGCGGCACCCGGAACTGCGCCAGCCGCTCCACCGCATCCGGGGGCGCCGGGGCATCGCCGGCACCGCGGCAAATCTCGCCCACCACGCGGCCGCGCTGCGCGATCGCGAGGGCCGGGGCCTGGCAGGCGCATTCGCCAGGATGCAGCGCGGGGCGCCGCGATGATCCCCGACCTCCCGGACCGCCCGACGGAAACACCCCCGGCAGGGGCCGAAACGCTGGTGATCGGCCTCGACGTCGGCTCCACCACCGTGAAGGCCGTGGTGACGCGGAACGACGGCGGCGGTCCGCTCTGGCGGGACTACCGGCGCCACGAGACCCGGCAGGCCGAGACGGTGCGGGACTTCCTCGACCGGATCCAGTCCGCCTTTCCCGATATCCCGGCCGAGGGTTTCCGGGTCTTCCTGACGGGCTCCGGAGGCGGACCGCTCGCCCCGCTGCTCGGCGGCCGCTTCGTGCAGGAGGTGCACGCGGTCGCGCTGGCAGTGGAGACGCTGCATCCCGAGGTCGGGAGCGTGGTGGAGCTCGGGGGGCAGGATGCCAAGGTGATCCTGTTCCGGGACCTCGGGGAACGTGGGCGCAAGCGGACCGCCTCCATGAACGACAAGTGCGCCGGCGGCACCGGCGCGGTGATCGACAAGATCGCGGCCAAGCTCGGCATCCAGCCCGAGCGGGTCGGGGCGATCGGGTACGCCGGGCGCAGCCGCCACCCGGTCGCCGGCAAGTGCGGGGTATTCGCGGAGACGGACATCAACTCGCTGCAGAAACAGGGCGTGGATGTCGAGGACCTGATGGCCTCCCTGTTCGACGCGATCGTGCAGCAGAACCTCTCGGTGCTCACCCGGGGGCACACCCTGCGCCCCCCGGTGCTGCTGCTCGGGGGTCCGAACACCTTCATCCGGGGCCTGCAGGAGTGCTGGCGCGAGAATCTCGAGGCACTGTGGCGGGAACGCGGCATTCAGCCCGAGCCCGGCGCGGGCGGAGCGCCGGTACGGGTGCCCCCGCATGCGCAGTACTTCGCCGCCCTCGGAGCGGCGGAATTCGGGCGCAGGGAACTCGCCGAGACGCCGGCAACGGGCCAATACCGGGGCCTCGCGCCTCTCGATGCCCATCTGAACCAGCGCGGGGGTTCCGGGCACCATGACCAGGCGCAGGCGGGTCCGGCGAGCGCGCCGGAGGCGCTGGAGGCCTTCCTGCGCGAGTACCGCACACGGGCCTGGGAGCCGCCTCCGGTCGCGGCGGGGGACCGGGTCCGCGCCTTCGTGGGCATCGACGCCGGCTCGACCTCGACCAAGGGCGTGCTGCTGAGCCCCGAGGGCGAGGTGCTGGCCAAGGCCTACCGCCTCTCCCAGGACAACCCGATCCGCGACACGGTGGCCATCCTGAACGAACTCGAACAGGCCTTCCTCGCCCGGGGTGGCCGTCTGGAGCTGCTGGGCGTCGGCACCACCGGCTATGCGAAGGACATGATCCGCGAGGTACTGTGCGCGGACACCGCGGTGGTGGAGACCGTCGCGCATGCGCACGCCTGCGAGCACTTCTACCCGGGCACGGACGTGATCGTGGATGTCGGCGGGCAGGACATCAAGCTGATGTTCCTGCACGGCGGGCGCGTCCGCGACTTCCGCCTGAACACCCAGTGCTCGGCAGGCAACGGCTATTTCCTGCAGGCGACCGCGGCCTCGTTCGGGGTGGATCTCGCGGACTATGCGGAGACCGCCCTGGGCGCGGAACGGATGCCGGACTTCAATCACGGCTGCGCGGTCTTCCTGCAGTCCGACATCGTCGACTTCCAGCGTCGCGGCTGGCGCCACAGCGAGATCCTCGCGGGCCTCGCGGCGGTGCTGCCGAGGAACATCTGGCTGTACGTCGCGCAGATCCCCAACCCCGCGGAACTGGGCAGCCGCTTCGTGCTGCAGGGTGGCACCCAGCACAATCTGGCCGCGGTGCAGGCGCAGGTCGAGTACCTGCGCGCCCGCTTCCGCAAGGCCGGTCGTGAATGCGACATCCGCGTGCACCGGCACTGCGGCGAATCCGGCGCGATCGGATCCGCGCTGGAGGCCCTGCGGCTGCATCGGGACCGCGGACAGTCCACCTCCTTCATCGGCATCGAGGCGGCGCGGCGAATACGGCACCACACCGCGCGCGGCGAGGAGACCCGCTGCAACTTCTGCCGCAACCTCTGCCTGCGCACCTTCATCGACCTGAGCTTCGACGACGCCTTCGCGGCCGAGGTGGCGCCGGAAGAGCATGATCCCGAATCGGCCGACGCGGCGCGGCGGCGTCGGGTGATCGTCGCCAACTGCGAGAAGGGCGCGGTCGAGGACAAGGGGTCCCTGCACCGGATCAAGGCCGACATGGACGAGACCGCAAAGGAGAACCCCAATTTCGTGGAGATCGCGGCACGCGCCGCATTCAGGCCGCCGGCGGTGGCGCACGCGATCGATGCCCCGGCGCGTCGCTGGCTGGGCCTTGCCCTGGGGGAATCCCGGTCCAGGCAACGCCAGCGGGCCCTGCGGAAACGGGTCCGGATCGGCATCCCCAGGGTGCTGAACCTCTACTCCTGCGCGCCGTTCTTCCTCGGCTACTTCCAGTCGCTCGGGCTCTCGCCCCGGCAGCTCGTCTTCTCCGCGGTGACCGACGAGGCCCTGTACCGGCGGGGTGCGCGGCGCGGGAGCATCGACCCCTGTTTCCCCAGCAAGCTGGGCATCGCCCACGTGCACGACCTGCTGGAGCGGGTGCATCCGAAGCGCCCGCTCACCCACGTCCTCTTCCCGATGATCGATGCGCTGCCGCCGCACCTGGAGGACGTGCAGGCCTCGAAGTCCTGCCCGACCGTGGTCGCCACCGCGGAGGCGACGCACGCGGCCTTCATCCGCGAGGACGATCTGTTCGCGGAACGCGGGATCCGGTTCAAGAAGACCTTCGTGAACCTCGACGAGCCGATCCTGTGTGCCCGCCAGCTGTATCAGGACTGGGGCGAGGAGCTGGGCATGGGGCTCCGGGAATCGCAACGGGCGGTGCGTGCCGGGCTGAACGCCCTGTCGGCGTTCCTGGAGGGCATGCGCACGCGGCAGCGCATGGCGCTGGACCGGCTCGAACGCGACGGGCGGGTCGGAATCGTGGTGCTCGGCCGCCCCTACCATAACGACCCCGGGATCAACCACGGCATCCTCGAAGAACTGCAGCGCGCGGGATACCCGATCTTCTGGCAGGACGCGCTTCCGGTCGACCGGGACCTGCTCGAGCGGCTGTTCGGCGAGGAGATCCGCGCCGGACGGGTCGACTCTCCGCTGAGCATTGCGGATGTCTGGAAGAACCGCTTCTCCGAGCACAGCTCACGCAAGCTGTGGGCGGCGAAGTTCGTCGCGCGCCACCCGAACCTCGTCGCGCTGGAGCTCTCGAGCTTCAAGTGCGGCCACGACGCCCCTCTCTACTCGGTGGTACAGGAGATTGTCGAATCCTCCGGCACGCCCTACTTCTGCATGAAGGACCTCGACGAGAACCGCCCGACCGGCTCGATCCGCATCCGCACCGAGACGATCGACTACTTCCTGAAACGATACGAGGAGCAGGAGCTCGCAAATCGAGGCAGCCAGTCCGCGGGCACGCCGCTGCTGTAGGGCCGGCCACCGCCCCTCACCCCCGGCCCCTCTCCATCAACACCGTAGGGTGGGCAAAGCGGAGCGTGCCCACCAGAACGCACGGGGTTGGATGGTGGGCACGCTTCGCTTTGCCCACCCTACAAAAGGCTCCCATCACGCATACGCGTCCCGCACCAGCTTGTCCAGCTCGCGTTCCTCCCGGTCCGCGTCGAACAGCGGCCGCAGCGCGCGGCAGGCGTGTTCCAGCGCGCCGTAAAACCCCGAATCCCGCTCCGCGAGCAGCAGCACGGACCGCAGTGCCCCCGCGTCGCCGACCGGGTAGAAACCCGGGTAGTCCTCGCCGAGCAGACCGATCGAACCGTGTATGCGCGACGCGACCACCGGCAGGTCGGCCATCACGGCCTCGCCGATCACGTTCGCCCCGCCTTCCATGCGCGATGGCAGCACCAGCAGATGGGAGCGTGCGAAGGCCCGCCGCAGGCGGTGCCTGGGGACTTCCCCGTGCCAGCGGAAGCGCGGGTTCGCCGCCATCTCGGCCTGCGCCTGCTCGGCCCAGTCCGGGCTGTGCGCGGCGCCGAAGAGGTCCACCCGCAGCCGGCTGGAGGCGGGAAGGTCGCGCACCGCGAGCGCCGGACACAGGGGATCCTTCTCCTCGCGCAGGTGCCCAGCGACGCATACCCGGAAGTCGCGCTGCGCCGGCTGGCGCGGCAGGCCCGGAGGCGCCGACTGGTGGATCACGCGCAGCTTGCCGCGATATTCCTCGGGTACCGTCTCGTCGATCAGGTCGTGCAGCCCGACCAGCACATCCGCGGCCTGGAGCGAGCGCAGCGTCGGTGCCGGCTGGCTGTGAATGAACCGGTAGGCGTCGGTGCCGGTCAACACGACCACCAGCGGCCGATCCGGGTGCTGGTTTGCGAAGCGGTCGATCGAATCGGCGCTGCGCCAGGCGTGCAGCGCGATCATCAGGTCGGCCGGTTCACCACGATAGTCGCGCGTGACCGTGACCCGGTGCCCGAGCCGCCGCAGCATCGCGGCCCAGCGCGCCGCGGTGGTCCAGTTGCCCCCCCGCGCGCGGGACGGCGCCGGAGTGATCAGGTGTAATCGCAATCGAGAGTCCATAATGTACGAAGGTGTTTGAAATCAACTTAACCCAGGGAGACCCGAAGTGCACTTGCCTGAGCCAGGCGACCTGATCGCGCAGATGGAGGATGCCCGAACCCGGACCCTGACACTCATCCGGGGCCTCGATGCCGAACAGCTGATGGGGCCGCGGCTGCCCATCGTGAATCCGCTCCGCTGGGAGATCGGGCACGCGGCCTACTTCCACGAGTACTGGGTGCTTCGGCAGCACCTCGGCGAGGCCCCCGAGCGGCCGGACGTGGACCGCCTGTACGACTCGATCGGCATCCACCACGACACCCGCTGGGACCTGCCCCTTCCGCCCCTGCAGGCGACACTGGCCTACATGGATGGCGTGATGGAGCGGGTGCGCCACCACCTGGAGCACGATGCCCCGGATCCCCGCCGCGACTATCTCGCCCAGTACGCGGTGTTCCACGAGGACATGCACACGGAGGCCTTCACCTACACCCGTCAGACGCTCGCCTACCCGCCGCCGGCCATCGGTGTGGCAGCGGATTCGGCCTGGCGCGCAGGCGGACTCCGGGGCGACGCGGAGGTCCCCGGCGGAAGCTTCCTGCTGGGGGCGCCGCAGGACGAAGGCTTCGTCTTCGACAACGAGAAGTGGGCGCACCCGGTGGAGGTCGCGCCGTTCCGCATCGCCCGGGCCGCCGTGAGCAACGCCGAGTTCGCGGACTTCGTGGAGGACGGCGGCTACCGACGCCCGGAGCTCTGGGACGAGGAGGGCTGGGCCTGGCGCCGCGCTGCCGGCCTGGAGCACCCCGTGTACTGGCGCCGCCAGACCGACGGCTGGGAGTGGCGGCACTTCGACCGCTGGGAGCCGCTGCCCCCCCACGCGGCGGTGATCCACGTGAACTGGTACGAGGCGAGGGCCTGGTGCCGCTGGGCCGGGCGCCGACTGCCCACGGAAGTCGAGTGGGAGGTGGCCGCCGCCGGCGAGCCCGATGCGGGCGGCACCATCCTGGCGGCGGTGAAGCGCCGCTACCCCTGGGGTGACAGCCCGCCGGACCCCGCGCGCGCGAACCTGGATGGTCGCGCCCTCGGCACCATCGACGTGGGCGCCCTGCCCGCGGGCGACAGCGCCTTCGGCTGCCGGCAGATGATCGGCAATGTCTGGGAGTGGACGGATACCGCCTTCGGCCCCTACCCCGGATTCACCCCCGACATGTATCGTGACTATTCCATGCCGCTGTTCGGGCAGACCCGGGTGCTGCGCGGTGGCGGCTGGGCGACGCGCTCGCGCCTGATCCGCAACACCTGGCGCAACTACTATGGACCGGACCGCAACGACGTCTTCGCCGGCTTCCGGACCTGCGCGGCCTGACCGCACGGCGGCTGCACGGAAGAAGAGGGAGAACCTGCCGATGCAGAAGAGCAACGTACCCGTCGCCAAGGACCTGGTGCTGATCGGTGGCGGACACGCACATGTGGCGGTGCTGCGCCGCTTCGGGATGCGTCCGCTGCCGGGGCTGCGCCTGACGCTGGTGACCCGCGACATTCACACCCCCTACTCCGGGATGCTGCCCGGCTACGTCGCCGGCCACTACGACTTCGACGAGTGCCACATCGACCTCGGTCCGCTGGCCCGCTTTGCCGGGGCGCGGCTCTACCACGGCGAGGTACAGGGGCTGGATCCCGAATCCGGGTTGGTGGAGGTCGGGGGACGACCGCCGGTGCGCTACGACCTGTTGTCGATCAACACCGGATCGCGCCCGGGGACGCTGGATGTACCGGGCGCTGCGGAATTCGCGCTGCCGGTCAAGCCCATCGACGCCTTCCTGCGCGACTGGGAGGATCTGATCCAGCGCGTGCTGAAGAGCCGCGGACGCTTCCGGATCGCGGTCGTCGGGGGCGGCGCCGGCGGCGTTGAACTGGCGCTGGCCACGCAGTACCGCCTGCAGACCCTGCTGCGGGAACGCAACGACGACCCCGGTCGCCTCGACTACCTGCTGCTGACCCGGGGTCCCGACATCCTGCCCACCCACAACGCCGGCGTGCGCTCGCGCTTCTACCGGGTGATGGGCGAACGCGACATCCGGGTGCTCACGGAGCACCGCGTGACGGAATTGCGGGAGGGCGTGATTGTCGCCGAGGGTCAACCCGAGGTGCAGGCCGACGCAGTGCTGTGGGTCACCTCGGCCTCGGCCCCGGGCTGGCCCGCGCTGTCCGGCCTGGCAGTGGACGAGCGCGGCTTCATCCGCGTGGACGCAAACCTGCAATCGCAGTCCCATCCGGGCGTCTTCGTCGCCGGCGACGTGGCGGCGCTCCCCGACGACCGGCCGAAGTCAGGCGTCTTCGCGGTGCGCCAGGGCCCGGTGCTCACCGAGAACCTGCGGCGTGCGGCCACCGGCCGGCCGCTGCGCCGCTACCGCCCGCAGCGGCAGTTCCTCGGGCTGATCAGCACCGGCGACCGCTACGCGGTGGCCTCGCGCGGGCGCTTTTCGATGGAAGGCGCCTGGTTGTGGCGGATGAAGGACTGGATCGACCGCCGGTTCATGGAGCGCTTCAACGAACTGCCGGAGATGGAGGAGGAATCGGGGCCGAAGCTCGCAGCCGGAGTCGCGGACCAGGACGCGATCCGGGAGCTCTCCACGCTCGCGATGCGTTGCGGCGGCTGCGGTGCGAAGGTCGGCAGCACCGTGCTCACCCGTGTGATGCAGCGCCTGCCGGTCTCCGGACGGGGCGACGTGGTGCTCGGCATCGACGCGCCCGACGATGCCACCGTGCTCGCCGTCCCCGAGGGCCGCCTGCTGGTTCAGAGCGTGGACTACTTCCGGGCCTTCATCGACGACACCTATACCTTCGGCCGCATCGCGGCGAACCACGCGCTCGGAGATCTCTTCGCGATGGGCGCGGAACCGCAGTCCGCGCTGGCGATTGCCACAGTGCCCTATGGGCGGGAGCGGGTGGTGGAGGAGTCGCTCTACGACCTGCTGGCCGGGGCACTGAGCGTGCTCGAACCCAGCGGTGCGGTACTTGCCGGTGGACATTCCAGCGAGGGCGCCGAGCTCGCCTTCGGGCTCACGGTGAACGGCCTGGTGGACCCGGACCGGATCTGGCGGAAGGGCGGCATGCAGCCGGGTGACGTGCTGGTGCTGAACAAGCCGCTGGGCACCGGTACCCTGTTCGCCGCCGACATGCGCGGCAAGGCGCGGGGACGCTGGGTCGACGCGGCGATCGAGTCGATGTGCGTCAGCAATCTGGAGGCCGGCGAGGTCCTGCGCCGTCACGGCGCCACGGCCTGCACCGACGTGACCGGATTCGGGCTGATGGGCCACCTGCTGGAGATGACCCGGGCCTCGGACGTCGACGCCGTGCTGCACATGGACGCGATCCCGATGCTGGACGGGGCGCCGGAGACGGTGGCCGCCGGCATACTGTCCTCACTGCAGCCGCAGAACCTCCGGCTGCGTCGGGGCGTTGCCGATCTCGAGGTGGCAGCCCGTCACCCGCGCTTCCCGCTGCTGTTCGATCCGCAGACAGCCGGGGGACTGCTCGCAAGCCTGCCGGCGGAACACGCCGATGCCTGCGTGGCCGAACTCCGGCGCGCGGGCTACCCGGCCGCAGCGGTGGTCGGCCGCGTGGAGACCCGCGGCGAGGCGATGGAACCGGTCCGGCTGGCCCCCACTTCCAGCGTATCCTCCGCGCGGGAGAGACGGGAGCGGCGCCCCTGCCCCAACTTCGGGGAACGGGCTCGGCAAGAGGCGCAGCGTGAATCCTGATCAATCGCCGCGCCGGCCGCCTCCTTCGAAGGGCCGTGGCGCACTGAGCAACCGCGACGGCCGCTTCGAGCCCACGTGCCGCGAGGTCTTCGACGACGGCTGGAACCACGACGACGAGGAACTGCCGCCGCCCCGCACCACCCTCGGCGCGGACAGCGCCCGCAGCGTGATCACGCGCAACGACTCGCCGGACGTTCCCTTCGAGCAGTCGATCAATCCCTACCGCGGCTGCGAGCACGGCTGCGCCTACTGCTTCGCCAGGCCGACTCACGCCTACCTGGGCCTGTCTCCGGGGCTCGACTTCGAGACCCGGCTGTTCGCAAAGCAGGACGCGGCCACGCTGCTGCGCACGGAGCTGGCCCGCCGCGGTTACCGCTGCAGCCCGATCGCACTGGGCATCAACACCGACGCCTATCAGCCGGTGGAACGCGAACGGCGCGTTACCCGGGAGCTCCTCGAGGTACTGCACGAGGCGCGGCACCCGGTCAGCATCGTCACCAAGTCGGCGCTGGTGGAACGGGATCTCGATCTGCTCGCGTCGATGGCGCGGGACGGCCTGGTCCAGGTGGCACTGTCCATCACCACGCTGGATCGGGCCCTCGCCCGCCGGATGGAGCCGCGGGCGGCCGCACCGCAGCGGCGGCTGGAGACCGTGCGGCGGCTGCGCGCCGCGGGGGTGCCGACCGCAGTACTGGCTGCTCCCCTGATCCCGGTTCTGACCGACCCGGAGATCGAGGCCATCCTGGAGGCGGCCGCCGAGGCCGGCGCGGATGTCGCGGACTATGTGCTGCTGCGTCTGCCCCACGAACTCGCGGAACTCTTCCCCGAGTGGCTGGAGGCGCACCGGCCGCTGCAGGCCCGGCACGTGCTGAGCCGCATGCGCGGGATGCACGGGGGCAAGCTGTACGAATCCCGCTTCGGGCAACGCATGTCCGGAACCGGTCCCTACGCGGAGATCATCCGGCGGCGCTTTCACCTGGCCTGCGGGCGTCTGGGGCTGAACCGGCGCCTGCCCCCGCTGCGCACGGACCTGTTCCGGCCCCCCGCGAAGAACGGCCAGCTATCGCTGCTGTGACGCCCGGGCCGCGCCAGGGTCAGACAGCGGGATCGGTCCGTCAGGGGCTGATCTGTGGCAGGGCCATGAAGAGGGCGGCGAGGGTCTTCGAGTCCGTGATCTGTCCATTGCGAGCCCATTCTTCGGCTTTTCCGTGGCTTAGGAATGCAATCTCTATGAACTCATCAGTATCGGGCCGGGCGCCGACCGCGGTCAGGTCATGGGCCAGAAACACCTCGATGCACTCATTGGCATAGCCGACGCAGGCATCGATCGTGCCGATCCGCCGCCACCGGCGTGCGGTGTAGCCCGTCTCCTCCCGCAGCTCGCGTCGGGCGCAGGTCTCCGGCTCCTCGCCCGGATCGATGCGTCCGGCCGGCAGCTCGAGCAATACCCGATCGACCGGGTACCGGAACTGCCGGACGAAGACGATGCGGCCATCCTCGAGCTGGGCCACGATCAGCACCGCACCCGGGTGATCGATCCATTCGCGGACCCCTTCCCGGCCGTCGGGCAGCCGGACCCGGTCGCGGCGCACGCGCAGCAGCGCGCCGTCGAAGACCGTCTCGGAGGCGATGGTGGTCTCGCGCAGGGAATCGTCGTCGTTGTCGGTCATCGTTTCAGGCCACTTCATTCCTCCGCCGTAGGGTGGGCCAAGCGCAGCGGGCCCACC
>NZ_JAWLHP010000055.1:2939-6232 GCF_041690275.1 Thioalkalivibrio sp. | reverse complement strand
TTCCAGCCATGCCGGCCTGTGGTGGGCACACTTCGTTTTGCCCACCCTACACTGCTCATGGAACGTGCAATTCAAGCCACGGCAGGCCGCCCTCCGCCGTAGGGTGGGCCAAGCGCAGCGGGCCCACCATTGGAGCTCGGCCGCCCCCACCCCGACCCTCCCGAGATTTCAGGAGGGCATCCGGCGTCACCGCTCGTAGCCGCAGTTCCAGCACTGGGTGAACTGGGCCTCGATCTGTTCGCCGCAGCGGGGACACTTCCAGGCCTCGGCCTGAGGGTCGACCTCCGCCTCGAGGTATTCCTTGATCACCGCGCGTGCCTGTGCCGCCTGGTTCTCGTGCACGACCACCACCCTGGCCCAGCACTCGTTCGGGGGAATCTCGCCGGCGGCCCCGTAGAGACCGGCCTGCATCGCGTGCGCCTGGATGCCCGCGTTCTGCAGGACCCCCTCGATGAAGCCCGCCATGATCGGGTCCGCAGCGGTGTAGACCGTCTTCACCGGCTCCCCCGCCGCTGCCCATTGCACCGGAATGTCTTCAATGCTGCGCCGATCCCGCGCTCTGGAAATACTCCATCGCCTTCTGGATCGCGTAGAACGGGGCCTCTTCGGCGGCCTCGGCCGTCTCGGGCAGATTGATGTCCGCGTGGTACTTGCGGAAGGCCAGCAGGTGGATCGGCAGCTCCCGCGCGAAGAGATCATTGGTGGACACGAAGTACTGGGCCAGCGCCAGCACCAGCCAGAAGCGCGTCTCCGCCGGCAGGATGTCCGGGCTCAGGCGGATGCGCGGGAGCTCTTCGGCCGCACCCTCGACCTCCAGCACGACCTCCTGGAGGATCTCGGATCCCTCGGCCGCGGCGGATTCCGGGCGCAGCAGTTCCAGGTCGTCGTACAGGCGCAGGTGGCCCTTCAGGCGGATGTGGTCCCAGGGCTGGAAGACCTTGCTGGACATGTTTACCGCCCACAGTTCGAGCAGTTCCCGAAGTTCACCCGCGAGCGAATTGTCCGCCAGCGCGTAGAGCTGCTGGGCGTACAGCATGTCCCAGACCCAGACCTGGCCGTACTCGGGCAGCTCCCCTTCCTCGCGTACCGAAACGCGCTGCGTATCCGGGGCATCGGCGGCCCGCGGGTGCAGTGTGATCGTAAACCGTGCCAAGCTCGTCTCCGGCGATGTGACTTTCCCGGGAGTATAGACCCCGCGTTCAGCCGACCCCATTTCGCGCGGGCTGCCCGCGGATTTTGCGTGCCCCCTGCAGTGCCCAGAAGACGCGCAGGCCCAGCAGGAGCGCAAGGATCAGGGCATAGATCGTCGCCTCCCGGTAATCGGCGCGCGTTAACCAGACGATATGCACAACGGCGAGAATCGCCGCCGGATAGACCAGCCGGTGCAGGCGCGTCCAGTTCCGCTTCAGCAGGCGCATCGCGGCGCGCGTGGACGTCGCCGCCAGGAGCAGCAGGATGAACCAGGCCGCGAACCCGGCCATCACGAACGGGCGGGTGGTCAGGTCCTCGAGGATCAGGACCCAGTCGAAGAAGAGGTCGACCCCGAGCCAGATCAGGAAGTGCGCGCTCGAGTAGCCGAAGGCCACCAGGCCCAGCAGGCGCCGGTACCGGCCGATGCTGGCCAAACCGGTCAGGCGGCGCAGCGGGGTCACGGACAGCGCGACCAGCAGCGCGATGATCGCGCAGGTACCGGTGTCGAGCAGCAGCGTCTCCACCGGGTTCACGCCGAGCCCGCCGAAGGCGCCGCCGGTGCGCGCGACCAGCCAGAGTCCCGGCAGCAGCGCGACCAGCAGCAGCAACCACCAGGTCGCTCGGTGCCAGCGCTGCCCGGCCGCCACCCCGCCCCGCGACCGCGCGGCGGGGCCGCTGATCGACGATGTCTTCACGCGCTAAACCGGTGCGGCTTCAGAAGTGCCGCGTCAGATCCATGCCCGCATAGAGCGAGGCCACCTCCTCGCCATAGCCGTTGAAGCGCTCGGTCCTGCGCCGGCGGAATTCACCGATGCGGCGTTCGGTGCGCTGCGACCACCGGGGGTGCGCCACATCCGGGTTCACGTTGCTGTAGAACCCGTATTCATTGGGCTGGGAGCGGTTCCACGACGTTGGCGGCTCGTCCTCGGTGAAGCTGATCCGGACGATCGACTTGATGCTCTTGAAACCGTATTTCCACGGCACGACCAGGCGCAGCGGCGCGCCGTTCTGGTTCGGAAGCTCCTCGCCGTACAGGCCCACCGCCAGGATCGTGAGCGGGTGCATCGCCTCGTCCAGCCGCAGTCCCTCGACGTAGGGCCACTCGAGCACCGGGCGGCGCTGTCCCGGCAGGTTGTCCGGATCCATCACGGTCTCGAAGGCGACGTAGCGCGCCGAGCCGAGCGGCTCCGCCTGCTTGAGCACACGGTTCAGCTCGAATCCGATCCAGGGGATCACCATCGACCAGCCCTCCACGCAGCGCAGCCGGTAGACGCGTTCCTCCAGTTCCCAGGGCTTCAGGAAGTCCTCGAGATCGTATTCGCCGGCATTCGCACACAGGCCGTCCACCTTCACGGTCCACGGTTCCGTGCGCAGCAGGTGGGCATTGCGTGA
Source organism: Thioalkalivibrio sp. (assembly GCF_041690275.1). NCBI lineage: Bacteria > Pseudomonadati > Pseudomonadota > Gammaproteobacteria > Chromatiales > Ectothiorhodospiraceae > Thioalkalivibrio > Thioalkalivibrio sp. Next base: position 3,649 of record NZ_JAWLHP010000055.1, on the reverse strand, counting down.
GGGATCCGACTTGCCGGTGCCGAGCTCGTAGAAGTTGTTGTAGGTCGTCACGTCCTCGTAGGGCGTTAGCGCCTCGTCGGTCGAAAACGGCCCCGGGCTGTAGTCAAGCGATGAATCCGCGACGGCGGAGGCGGGCAGGAACAGCCCGGCGCCGAGCGCGACCCCGGTCCTCAGGAAATCGCGTCGTCTCTGGTAGACCTCTCTGGGCGTGATCTCACTGGGGCGTGGATCGCTGGAACGGTGCCTGCGGATCAGCATGGACGGACCTCTCTCGACAGTGCTGTCACGGTAGTTGCCGACCGTTAGGACTGGAGCCTATCACGCAAGTTCGATACCGGCGCTCGCGGGCCAGCCATCGTTCCGCTCGATTCCTGACCAATAAACTAAGTTAATGCTGGATAAGTTTTTTCTGTTTGCACTCCATCAGGGAACGCTTATAAAGCAGGTGACCAGACCATTAGCGGAGATCCTTGCGATGCACCTGACTGACGAGCCTTTACAAGAATTCGACGATGACCCCTCCGAACTGCGGGCATTGCAGCGCCCGCCGGTGAACCCGATGTCCGCGAGACGCTCGCTCGAGCGACTCCTGGAACAGCGTGCCCTGCGCAGCCGTCTGACGGACGAACTGCACGACAGCCAGCAATTGGACGACATGGAGTGGTGAATCCCCACCCCGACCGCCTGTAGGAGCGAGCCCGCTCGCGAAC
>NZ_JAWLHP010000055.1:0-2839 GCF_041690275.1 Thioalkalivibrio sp. | reverse complement strand
CCCCCTGTAGGAGCGAGCCCGCTCGCGAACGCGCCGCAGGCGCGCCTAACGCCGGGACACCCATCCAACGCCCATTCGCGTGCAGGCACGCTCCTACATGCCCGCCCCGGCCCCCTGCAGGAAATCGGCCAGGGGGCTGGCCTCCTGCATCCTCATCCGGTGAAACCCGCGCCGGCCCCTGCAGTCTATCGACTACCGACACCTGCTGATGACCGGGCCGGAATCCTTCCTGCAACACACGCCATGCCGCGGCCCTGGCATCCTGCAGCCCAATCCTGATCCAAGTTCCAGAGGGACCTGCGATGCGCATCCTGATTGCCATCGGCATCGTAGCGGTGCTGCTGCTCGCGGGCCTATACTACTGGGATACCGATCCGGAGCATCCGGCGCCCGAAGCAACGCTGTCGCCGGACTCCCTCTCCGCCGCCGCGGAGGCGTTTTCCGATCCGCCGGCGGAGTGGGAATACCGCTTCCCCGCTGACCACGGGAACCATCCGGAGCAGTTCGGCGAATACTGGTGGTTCGCGGGCCGGCTGCGGGATGACACGGGCCGCATGCGGGGCTTTCAGCTTGCCATCTACCGGCTGGCGCTCTCGCGGGAGCCGCCGGATACCGCCTCGCGCTGGGACACGCGCGACCTCTACCGCGGGCAATTCCTGCTCGAGCCATATGGCTCTGACCCCGTGCATGCGGAAGAACGCTTCGGGCGCGATGCCCTCGATCTCAGCGGATCGGATGAACAGCGCGCGTGGATCGAGGACTGGTCCGTTGTGCATGACCCCGACTGCCGCTGTTTCCGGCTGCGCGCCTCGACGTCGGATTCCCGTCTCCATCTGACCTTGCACCCGTCGACACCGAAGCCCGTACACCTGCGGGGCATTCCGGGTCTCGACCCGCTCGAACCCGGCAGCCACGGCTACTGGTGGCCGGGCCTGCAGGTGACCGGAGAGTTCGAGCATGAAGGCGAGCTCGCGTCGGTCACTGGCGACGCCGTGCTGGAGCATGTCTGGGGCCGGCGTCTGCCGGTGGCGCAGGGACAGCTCACGCTGAACCGGCTCTGGCTGTCCCTTGACGACGGGACCGCCGTTCGCTGCATGCAATTGCGGCGTCGCGGTCCCGGCGGGGTCCCGCTCGGCGATTGCCTGATACATGCGCCGGACGCCGAGCCTGCGCGCATCGCGAGCGCGGCGCTCGCGCCCGTGGAAGCCGGCGATGGAGACTACCCGCTGCACTGGCGACTGGAAGCGGAGGAACACCGGATCGCCCTCGGCATCCGGGCCCCGCGGGAGCGGGCGGCACCGGCATTCCGCTTGCCTCTCTGGAGCGGGTTGATGCAGGCTGACGGCTCGCTGAAGGGCGAGCCGGTCCAGGGCTGGGGCTGGCTCGAGCTCAGCGGTTACTGAGGTGGCGTCATGATCCGTTTCACGAACACCGCACTGCTCCTCGGGCTCGCCGCCCTGATCCTGGCCGCTTGCGGCGACGCAACCCCACCCGGCACCGATCCGGACCGCTTCACCATTGCGGAACCCGGTCCGATCCCCGTGACCGACCAGCGGCCGGGCGATCCGGCTGCCGGCCGTTACACCGTGCTGAATCGCGGCTACGTGACCTGCGGTATCCCGGATGCCGCCTTCCGGGCCAGCAATGTCTTTCCGACCCGGGAACACGAACTGAACGGCCGCGAGGGGCGCAACGCCGAGCTCCCCTACATGTTCAACGCGACCGTGAATCCGGACGGAGTCGAACTGGTGGTCAGCAATTGCCTGACCTGTCACGCCTCCGAGGTCGAGGGCGAACTGGTCATCGGTCTGGGCAACGCGTTCCTGGACTGGACCAATGACCCGTCCGTGACCGCGGAACTGATCGGCGCCTTCGTCGAGGACGGGGCGCCCGCCGACGCCTGGGCCAAGTGGGCCGATCGCATCGCGGCGATCGCGCCCTACATGGTGACCGACACCTTTGGAGTGAACCCCGCACCCAACCTGACGCTCGCGCTGATCGCCCATCGGGACGCCGAGACACTCGCCTGGTCTTCGGAACCGCGGCTGGGCCCCCCACCGCGCGAGCCGCTGCCGACCAAGGTCCCCCCGTGGTGGCGCATGCAGCACAAGGCCGCGATGTTCCACAACGGCATGGGGCGCGGCGATCACGTGCGCTACATGATGATGAAGTCGCTGGTCTGCACTGACGACACCGACGAGGCGTCCGAGATCGCGGAGTGGTTCACGGACGTCCGTGCCTACATCGCGAGCCTGGAACCCCCGCCATACCCCTACCCGGTGGACCCGGAACTGGCCGCGGAGGGCGAAGGAGTCTTCGCCCGGGTCTGCGCGGGCTGCCACGGCAGCTACGGTGACGAACGCGACTACCCGAACCTTCTGATCGACCTCGACACCGTGGGCACCGATCCCGCCTACGCCCGGCAGGCGGTGGAGTCGGAGCGCTTCGCACGCTGGTTCAATCGCTCGTTCTACGGCGACGGAGCGGAGGCAATGCCCGCGCTGGGTTACATGGCACCGCCGCTCGACGGTGTCTGGGCCACTGCACCGTACCTGCACAACGCCTCGGTTCCGACCATCGAGGCCCTGCTCGACAGCGCCCGGCGTCCCACCTATTGGCAGCTGCGCACGGATCCGCGCCAATACGACCCCGACACCCTGGGCTGGCGTTTCAACGTACTGGAATCCGGCAAGGCCGAAGCAGACGATCCCACCGGCGCAAAGCGGATCTACGACACCACACGCCCGGGCTACGGCAACCAGGGCCACCGCTTCGGGGACACGCTCGGCGAGCGGGAGCGGCAGGCGCTGCTGGAATACCTGAAGACCCTGTAGAAGGC